>CALDSY010000134.1 GCA_937924355.1 uncultured Caulobacterales bacterium | reverse complement strand
GCTCAGTCCCAACAACATGACCAGGCCGATAATCCCGTAAGTCAGCCCCAGCAAAAACACGGGCAGGCCGGAGAGCTTGACCGCATAACGGGCGGTCTGCCCATCGCGGATCACAAACGGAATACCCCATTTGTCTGAACTGTGGGCACCGACCTTTTTATCAGGGTTAGTCATGGGGGCGGCTTTTAGGCAGGGTGACGGTCTGAGTCCATGGCGATTTAGGCATGGGGTCATTTGGGCGCATGGGATCATGCGGGTTCACAGATGAGGTTACTGACAGTCTTTGTTGGCTCTTAAATACTAGCCATCATATTCCACTGACAACAACTGATTCATCAATGCTCTTTGTAAAAGCGTTGATAACTCAGGACAACTTTCTGGACTATCGATTCCTCTGCTGTCAGCTTTACGTAGACAGTTGTAATATCGTTCATCCTTATTTTCTCTCCAATAGGCGGGAATTGTATTCTCACCCGGAGCCCAGAACCCGAGTTTTTTACATAAGACATAGTAAGCCGTAGAGTCAGCCGTCCTTCCATTTGCATCCTCGAACGGATGCAACCAAGTAAGCCGCCACAAAACATAAGCTGCAAGATCAAATGGGCCAAAATCTTCCCAAATTTCGCAGACATTCACGATGAAATCGGAAAACAAGTCCGGCAACTCATCCGGATCAGGAGGCTTGTGGGCACTACCTTCAATATATGTTGCTTCTTTCCTTAGTATTCCGGGGCAAGTTGTAATCCCAGCTGTAGCATGGAAATTAAGCGTCGAAACGATATCGCCGCGAAGCTTTAATTGCGGCAAATCCCGCAAAATCAAATCCGTAATATCTTTGAGGTATTGCTTCTGTCGCCAATAATTGCGTGCGGTCAGGCGATTAAAAGCGGCGGTCCTGATGTGTTCCGAAAATAAGGCCATACAGGCTAATTCATGACTTCTTCCAAGTCTTGTTTCTTAAACTCCATGCCTTCAGGAGCACTATTCAAAACCCAGTTTCGTCGTTGGGCAATAATTTCGGCTTTTGTCATTTTTTTAAGCCGAGCCTTTTCAATCAGACTTTTGAGTTCTTCAAATTCCTTTTTGGTCATTATCTGGTCCTCAATGATTCCTTGGTCGTTATCCGATATAGTCTGAATATCGAGTTAAACTCAATTCATTTTCTAATGTTACCCCGCCAGATTATCCCAGAAGTTTTTGGCCTTGTCGAAAAAGCCTTTGGACGCCGGGCTGATGGCATCGCCGCCTTCTTTGGCAAATTCTTCCAATAGATCGCGCTGTTTGGCGTTGAGCCCTGATGGGGTTTCGACGGACAGCTCCACATACATGTCGCCGCGCTGAGAAGAGCGTAGCACGCTCATGCCTTTGCCGCGCAGACGCATGCGTTTTCCGCTCTGGGAGCCTTCGGGGACTTTGATCTTGGAGCGCCCGCCATCAATGGTCGGAATTTCAACGTCGCCGCCCAGGGCCGCCACTGTCATGGGCACAGGCGCGCGGCAATAAAGATGCGCCCCGTCGCGCTCAAACAGCTCATGGGGTTTGACCGATACAAAAATATAGAGATCGCCGCGCTGGCCCGTGCCGCCGCGTTTGGGCGCCGCGTCGCCCTGTCCGGATAATCGGATACGGGTGCCGTCTTCCACGCCCGCGGGGATATTCACATCCAGCGCCGTTTCCACCCGGACCTGTCCGCCGCCGTCACATTGCCGGCACGGATCAGAGACATATTCGCCCTGCCCGCCGCATGTGGGGCAAGCCCGTTCCATGGTGAAAAAGCCTTGCTGGGAGCGTACACGTCCGGCGCCGCCGCAAGTGGTGCAAGTATCAATAGAGGCGCCCGGTTCAGCGCCTATGCCATCACAGCGATCACAATCTTCGGCGATCGGCACTTTGACTTCGAGCTCTTTGCCTTGGTAGGCCTCTTCGAGGGATATCTCCATTTCATAGCGCAGGTCAGAGCCGCGCTGTCCGCGTTGTTGCTGGCCCCGGCCGCCGCCGCCAAACATGTCGGCAAATCCGCCGCCAGCGCCGCCAAAGATTTGCGAAAAAATATCGCCGAAATCCTGGAAACCGCCGCCGCCCATTCCACCCTGCTCAAAGGCGGCGTGGCCCATACGGTCATAGGCGGCGCGCTTATCGGCGTCCGACAAAATTCCGTAAGCTTCGTTGAGTTCCTTAAAGCGGGCCTCGGCGTCCGGATCGTCCGGATTGCGGTCCGGATGGCAATCCATGGCCTTTTTGCGGAAAGCCGATTTCATTTCCTTCTCGGTGGCATTTTTAGCCACGCCCAAAACGTCGTAATAGTCGCGTTTACTCACTCTTTTGTCCTTTGTGGGTCATGATGGCATTCAGCCCATGGCGGCCATCCAGCGCATAACCTTGCGCTTGGCATAAATCAATAATCGGGGGGGAGTCGTCTTTCCCGGCCTCGAGGATCAGTATTTGCGGGTATAGTGTTTCCGGGGCCGCCTTGAAAAATCCGGTCAGGGCTTTCTCATCATGGCCTTCAATGTCGACTTTCATAGCGTGGATTTTACTCAGACCATGGGTGAGCGCGATACGGTCCAGCGTGTCGATGATCACCAGTTCGCCCGTATCATCCCCCAAGAGCCGGGCTTCGCCGCGATTGCTATCACCGCCGCCCAGATGGCCGGTCCCGGGGGCATCGGAAACGGCGGCGCGAATAATCTGTATGCGCACATCACTGGCTTTGAGATTATCTTCCAGACGCTCTGCTGTGCTTTGGCCGGGCTCGATGGCATATATATTCGCCTCTACTCCGGCGGTCTTGCAGTAATGGGCAACAAACAAGGAATAGAGCCCCACATTGGCGCCCACATCCAAAAAGACAAAGCTGTCATCTGTGCAGGCTTTGACGGCCCGTTCCAGGGCGGCGCGCTCATGAGCGTCCCAGTTCTGGACGCCGGCAAAGGCGCGTTTTTCACAGCGGTTCTGGGACGGGTAAAGCCGGGCTTTGACGCCGTCTGCGACCTCAACATCAAAGGGTTCGTTGAGGCCTTTCAGGGCGCGTTTGCGATAATGGGAAATCATGGTGCGCCCCCAGCGCGTATCCTGAAACCCTTCCGTCTTGCGCCGCAATATTTCGCGGGGCTGCGGGAGCGCATATGTCCCAAAGGGCGGATTTAAGGTTCGAGCCATCTCAACTTAATAGAATGCGGCTCCGGGCACGAAAGGGGGCGCTGCGCCCGAAGCCAAGGGTTTGGGAACCCTAATCTATGAATTGCCGTCGGCGTCTTCGTCTTCGACGTCTTCAAACTCGGCGTCGACAATGTCTTCATCGCCGTCATCAGAAGCTGCCGACGCTGCGCCGTCATCATCCGGTGAGGCATTGGCGTAAATCGCTTCGCCCATTTTCATGACGGCAGCGGTCAGCTCGGCCACTTTGGTGTTGATGGCTTCCGTGTCTTCGCCTTGGGCCGCTTCGCGGACCTCAGGGATAAGCGCCTCGATGGCGGCTTTTTCGTCTTCACCAATGCTATCGCCGTGTTCTTTCAGATCCTGCTCGGCCTTATGGGCCAGACCTTCGGCCTGATTGCGGGCTTCCGCCAGTTCGCGGCGCGCCTTGTCCTCATCGGCATTGGCTTCTGCGTCCTTGATCATGGCGTCGATATCATCATCGGAGAGACCGCCGCTGGCCTGAATGCGGATTTGCTGTTCCTTGCCTGTGGCCTTGTCCTTGGCGGACACATTGACGATACCGTTAGCGTCGATGTCAAATGTGACCTCAATCTGAGGCATGCCGCGCGGGGCCGGGGGAATACCGACCAGATCAAACTGACCGAGCAGTTTGTTATCCGCCGCCATTTCGCGCTCACCTTGCGAGACCCGAATGGTCACGGCGCTTTGGTTGTCCGCCGCCGTTGAGTAAACTTGGCTCTTTTTGGTCGGGATGGTTGTGTTGCGATCGATCATGCGCGTGAACACGCCGCCTTCGGTTTCGATACCCAGCGACAGAGGTGTCACGTCCAGCAAGAGCACGTCTTTAACGTCGCCCTGCAGAACACCGCCCTGAATGGCGGCGCCCATGGCCACCACTTCGTCCGGGTTCACGCCTTTATGGGGTTCTTTACCAAAGAAGTCAGTCACGGCTTTTTGCACGGCCGGCATACGGGTCATACCGCCCACCAAAATCACTTCGTCAATTTCGGCGGCCTTCAGGCCCGCATCAGCCAAAGCCTTTTTACATGGCGCAATCGTGCGCTTGATCAGATCAGCCACCAGACTCTCGAGCTTGGCGCGGGTCAGTTTCATGTTCAGATGTTTCGGGCCGGACGCGTCCGCCGTAATGAACGGCAGATTGACTTCATAAGTGGCCGCAGAGGACAGTTCCTTTTTGGCCTTTTCGGCCTCTTCACGCAGACGCTGCAGCGCCAGCTTGTCAGATTTCAGCTCAATGCCTGTGTCTTTTTTGAACTCGTCATTGAAATATTCAACGATGCGGATGTCAAAGTCTTCACCGCCGAGGAAAGTATCACCATTGGTGGCCTTCACCTCAAAGACACCGTCACCGATTTCCAGAACGGAGACGTCAAACGTACCGCCGCCAAGGTCATAAACCGCGATGGTCTTGCCTTCGTTTTTATTCATGCCGTAAGCCAGCGCCGCGGCGGTTGGCTCGTTGATGATCCGCAGAACTTCCAGACCGGCGATTTTACCGGCGTCTTTCGTGGCCTGACGCTGAGCATCGTTAAAGTAAGCGGGAACCGTAATCACGGCCTGTGTGACTTCACCGCCGAGGAAGGCTTCTGCCGTTTCTTTCATCTTGGTTAGAACCATGGCGGAGATTTCAGCCGGGGCGTAAACCTTATCGCGGCCCTGTACGCTGGCATCGCCGCTAGCGCCTTTGACGATTTTAAATGGTGAGTGTTTGGCGTCTTTTTTGACGGCCGGGTCGGTAAATGTGCGCCCGATAAGACGCTTAACCGCGTAATAAGTATGGTCGGGGTTGGTGACGGCCTGACGGCGGGCGGTCTGACCGATGAGGCGTTCGCCGTCCTCGGTAAACGCAACCACAGACGGTGTGGTGCGCTGGCCTTCCGCGTTTTCAATCACCCGGGCTTTGTCGCCGTCCATGACGGCCACACATGAGTTGGTGGTTCCCAAATCGATTCCGATAACTTTAGTCATCTTTAATGCTCCTTTGCCTGTCTCTCTACCTCAATGGCAAAGCCCCCTTTGAGCGAGACAGATAATTAGTATTCAAGTTTATTTTTCAGAGCGAAGTTTTCGCATGGAGCGCATATGGGAGCGGAATCTGAGCCTGCAAGGGAGATTGGCAAATTTTTTCAGTTATTTTCGCTATTATTCAGCCGCTTCTTTCTGGTTTTTGGCCGGCGGGACGGGAAAATCCCGTCTTGGCCCGTGGTCATATTCAGGTTAGACGGTTTTATGGCCCTTTATCTATCAGACAACGACGTTATCGACCGGGTTCTCGCCCATATCAAAAACGGTACGACCGATCGCGGCGAGACCGTTTGGCAAGAACCGGTGGAAAACTATGTCCGCCAAGACCGATTGGACAAAGAACGGGCCCTTTTCCGGCGGTTCCCCACCGCGGCGTGCCCCAGCGCTGCTATTCGCAATCATGGCGATTATATCACTTACGCCGCCGCCGGGACGCCGCTGATTATCACGCGCGGCAAGGACGGGATAGCCCGCGGCTTTAAAAACGCCTGTCGCCACCGGGGTACAAAGATCGCCAAGGATCACGGCTGTGTCGGCGCGTTTGTTTGCCCCTATCATGGCTGGTCCTATGGCCTCGACGGCGCGCTGCTGGGCGTGCCGCACGAAGACGGATTTCCCGAGCTGGATAAATCCAAGCTGGGCCTGGCAGAAGTGACCGTCATTGAAAAAGGCGGGCTGGTCTATGTGGTCCAAGAAGACGGCATTGAAAACCCCGAGAGCCTGCTGGACGGCCTGCCGGAATTTTTCACAGACGAGCAAGAGATGTTTGCAAAGGCGGACGGTATTGTTGAATCGAACTGGAAACTGTTCCTTGAGAGCTTTATCGAAGGGTATCACATCAAGCCTGCTCACGGGAAAACCTTCTATCCGTTTGGTTATGACAATCTGAATGTGATTGAAATGTGCGGCGCCCATAGCCGGATCACCTATCCTTTTCGGCGCATTGAAAAACTGGCGGATGTACCGGCGGACAAACGCGACGCCACGGGGAGCCTGTCCTATCTCTATCAGATGTTTCCCAATGTGATCATTTCGCAGCTGACCCATCACACGACGCTGGGAATCCTTGAGCCTATGGATACGGACCGGACGAAGTTCACCACCTACAGTATGACTCACACGCGCGGCCAAGCGGATAAAAAAAGCGCCCTTGAAAATGCCCGGCGCGACCGGGAGTTTGTCAGCCAAACAGGCCAAGAAGAAGATATCGATCTGGTCGAAGCCTCTCAACAGGCTCTGCGCTCCGGCGCCAATACCCATTTCACCTTCGGCCATTTTGAACCCTGTATCGTCCACTTCCACCAACAAATGGCCCGGTTTATTTAGCCCGGCTATCGAACAGAGAGGACCCATGACCTTACGTATGTTTTTGATCGCGGCGGCGCTCACTCTCGGGGCCTGTTCTGAACCGGTCGTCAAAAAGGCCGAACCGGACGCGCCGGAGGCGACGGCGTCGACTGCCAAGATCGGTTACGACGCGGAACTTGCTGAGGCGCTGGGGGCGGATCCTTACGGTATGCACTCCTATGTTTTTGTGACCATCAAAACCGGGCCTAATGATGCCAAAATCACCAATGAGAAAGAGCGGGCAGAACTTTTCGCCGGCCACTTCGCCAATATGAAAAAACTGGCCGAAGACGGCAAGCTTGTCTTGGCCGGGCCCTTTGTGGAATCCCCGCCTTTACGGGGCTTGTTTATTTTTGACGTGGACACCATCGAAGAGGCCAAGGAACTGGTCACAGGCGATCCGGCGGTAACATCCGGCGTGTTCGAGTTGGAATTCTCTAAATATTACGGCTCAGCGGCGCTCAAAAAGGTCAATGAGATCCATGCGACTTTGCAGGAAAAGGAAATGTAGTTGACTAATGTTCTACGTTTGTGTAGAACGATGAGTATGTGGTATTTAAAGCTTCTTTTCTTTTTTGCGATTGCCTTGACCTATGGGACACCCCTAGCGCAAGAAGAGGAAAACCCATGGGAAAAGGCTGAACGCACGCAAGCCATCATCTCGGAAGAATTCAAGAAGTGCGACGCGACCAATGCCGTGGTTATCAGCTTCGATGAGCTTTTCGATCCGCGGGTAGAGCCCTTCCAGGCCAATCCCAAGTTTTTACACAAATGTATCCGGGTTAAAGGCGTTGCCGGTTGGCGGCATTTATACAAGGACAGCCTTTCCCAGTACAGGACACAGCAATCGGGCATTGTCCAAGCCCATACACTGGTTCGCCAACATGTAGGCTTGGCCAATCATGAATTGATGACAGAGAAAAAACTTTTGGAAAGCCATGTTGAGGGCGAGGTCATTGGGATTTTGGGGACGTGCGGATTTACCATGGGAGGTTACTGCCACTATTTCCAAGGGCCTTATATCATAGCTGTTTCAATTGAAGGGAAACCCCAAACCGAACTCACGCGTTACATTGGAAAGAAAGCAAGCAAGGAACTGGGTAATCTCAGAGAGATTAGCCGTGATAAAGCACGGCAACATGGCGTAGCTTCCGCATTTAATGAATGGATTGAAACTTTGTCTATAAGGGATAAGTCGGCTCTAGAATGGATTTTAGAAACCGCAGGATTCAGCGACGACTACATTAGTTTTGAAGAGTTGGAGACCACAGATAATCAATATATTGATGGAATCCGGGAAGCGTTCTTTGATGAAAAAAGCGTTTACCGAAAACTGGCTAATCACAAAAAACTCAAGCGAAAATATTTTCAACGCTTTTCCAATGTCACGCTGCCGGATGGTATGGAAAAACCCTGGTATGGTCAAAACCTGAACGGCTTTGCCGCCTGCGTTTGTATTGCCAAAAGCTGCAAGGGTCGTTGGCCCATTTCAACCGCGGACTTTTTGGTCGGCGATGACACACCTTATATTTGCAAAGAACTACATGAGCGCAGGGATGAGCTCAAAAATTCCAGTTACAATGACTATGTGGAAATGGAAGAGGATGAAGAAGGTTCATTTTGGAAAATCTATCACCCCCAACCATCCGCAAAGATAAAAGTAGTCGAGAAAACATGGCCGCTCAAAGAGAATTAAAAACGGCCTGTCACACGGACATAGCCGTTGATACCTTCTGCCTCGTCCCGTGCGATCTGGGTTGAGCCCACAACCGACAGGCTGAGATTTTCCATAAGTTCATAGCCAATCATGCCGGAGAGGCGCGCATAGCTGTCATCCGTGCCTTCGGTTGTGATGGTCACGGGCACATTGGGCACGGTGACCAGCGCGGTCGTATAGGTCTGGGCGTCACTCTTGAGGCCCTCTACCCAGCTGGCTTGAAGTCCGCCAAAAAACTTGTCCTT
>CALDSY010000133.1 GCA_937924355.1 uncultured Caulobacterales bacterium | reverse complement strand
ATGGCCCAAAAGCCAAATTCCAACCCATGAATGTCAACTTCGGATTATTCCCGCCCATCGAAGGGATTGTCTACAAAGATGAAACCGGGCAGCGCATTCGGGGCAAAAACAAGACCCGTTTCCGAAAGCGAAAAATGGCTCTGCGCGCTCTGCTAGATATCAAGGCTTGGGTGTAAGTCCCTTGCTCAAAACGTAAAACTCACCATAGGGCTTGTCGTCCGCATATTTGTTAAGCGTGATAACATAAAGTATGACCTTTAAATCGCCTTCATCATGCAGAACAATGACAGGGTCTTTTATCACGAATTCCGTGCTCGTATGTTGGATTTTTAATGCCCAATCTATTATATTTTGTGAGGCAATTGTTTGATCTAAGTGATCACGTAGCTCGATTGTGTCTTGATCAATAAAAAGGGCATATCCACCGATTTCTATTTCTCTTCGGCTCGCCCGCATAGCGTAAGGTCCGGCTATCAATTCATAGCCTTTGACCGAAATTGGTTCCATGCGCTTGTTATAGCTAATCACCTGGGGACGCCTGGTGTTTTCGATAACCCCGGTTAGGCCAAGTTTTTCGGAGAGATCCGAGATAAGTAAACCTTGAGTATCCAAACCCAATTTCTCCATACGACGAAGTATCCGATCATCTTCTTTGTTGCGAATGAGAAAGTTCAGCGCGCCTTTAGCATTCTTAGCTGCGTCCATATCTGAAATATCGGGCGCACGGGGAACTTCACCATCAACAATAATGCCTGACTTTTTCAGGTAGTGACCTAGTCGTTTATCCTGATTGATCACAGAGGATATGGGGCCAAGGATTGACGCGACTATGGCCAGCATGGCGGCGAGCCCTGGTATGAATCTAATATCACGACGGCGTTCCGGCATAAGTGAGAACCAGAGCCCGATCCCAAGAGCCCACAAGAAGACAAACAAAATGATGATGCGCTCAATTGTCAGACCGTAATTGGCGATTCTAACAAAAATAGCGATCCCTAACATGATGGCCGCCGGGATTGAGAGCCAGAACCAGGTTCGTCTAAACAGACGCGCCAGGACCCTGCCCTGTATGAAGGGGGGCTCGAGAACCAACCAGTTGAGCGTGCCGATCAAAAGAAACGGCGTTGTCAGCTGGGCAATTTCGCCCTTGGGCAGGCTTCCGTCCAACAGGATTTTAACACCATAAGCCAGAAGGATAAGCGCATAGATCAAGATGAGCGGTGTTAACAACCAAGTGCCCAGAAAGGCAACGGCCTTGGACACAAACCCAGGATTATCATGGAGCTCTGCATACGGCTCATCCACGGGCGGCAGGGTCGACATCCAGTAAAGCGGTGCCAGGAACCCTAGTCCAATGGGGAGCATGAACTCCTCAATCAAATCGCTCATATCAATGCCAAACAAAGTCTTGAGCGCGAAGGTGATGGCCAACATGCCAAAAACAAAAATAATCGAACCGACGGCCGCGAAAACAGCGCCCGTCCATAATTTATGCGTGAAATCCCAGATATGAAGATCGTCCCGGTCTCGCCGGTGCCGGACACTATTGCCGAGCATTAAGATCGCGCCGGCAATCGCCGCTGGGAGGAAGAAATAAATATCTCGCGTAAACCAAGCTGCCAAGCAAATCAGCGCGGAAACCCCAATCTGAATGGGAATGGCTTTGGTTTTTTTATTGGTTTCCCGTGACAGGGTGAAGGACACCATCAGATAGGCGGCGAGAATGATCCCGCCCAAAAGATAGGCAAATTGTTCTTCATTGCCACGCTGATTAATGACGATAATCAGAAGGACGGTAAATATTCCCATCAAACCAACAGGAACAGGAAAACGCGCCATGACCGCACTCACATCAGGAACGCGGCCAATCCAGCGTTTCAAAGAGGTGCTCATTTTCCGATAGCGGTCGGAATTTCAATGGCCATCGGCGCGCCGGGGCCGAGATCCAATCCAAGGAAGACCCAAAGCATGATTAGAATAACACCCGAGATCAGCATCCAGATCGAGTACGGGATCATGATCGCTGTGAGAGACCCTAACCCGAAGTCCTTTTGCCATCTCTGGGCAAAGACCAGGATCAGTGGGAAATACACCATAAGCGGTGTAATGATATTTGTCGCGCCATCACCAACACGGTAGGCAGCCGTCGCTGTATCAGGGCTCATACCCAAGAGCATCAACATCGGAACAAACACCGGCGCCAGAAGTGCCCATTTCGCAGACGCTGACCCAACGAACAAATTAAGGACAGCTGAGAGCAGCACAATCAATCCGAGAACAAGTGGTAAGGGCAGACCTGTCGCCGCGATACCGTTGGCCCCATGGACAGCAGAAATGAGGCCCAGATTGGACCAGTTAAACATGGCAACAAAGTGGGCAGCAGCAAATGCCAAGACCAGATAATAGGCTAAGTCTTTCATGGCTTCACTCATCATGGCGACAAGATCACGGTGATTTTTGATAGAACCCGCAGCTTTCCCGTAGAACCAGCCAGCGGCCAAGAATAGGATCATGAAGGCCGCAACCAATGACTTAAAGAATGGCCCCAAGACGTCGTACCATTTTAACTCATCCAGCGAGAGGTTCTTTGCAGCAGCTAACGCTTCTGCCTCTGCTCCAGTTACTCTAAGCGGTATCCAGTCGCCGACGCCGATAGCCATGGCCGCCCACAGGGCGCACACACCTAAAACCGCTAATCCAGCATTGCGAAGACCGCGGCGCTGTCCATCCGTTAGCGCTTGGTTTTCCTCACCATATTCAGTTGCCTGACGCTCATCTGGCACCCATTTGCCCAGGCGAGGTTCGATAATTTTATCGGTAACCCACCAAATGATCGGCAAATAGAGGAAGAGTAAGGCCATGATAAAATAGGTGTTGCCAGCGATATTGGCCGTCCAACCCGCCTCAATTGAGCTGGCCTCATAGGAGGCCTCGGTGATGCCGTATAACAAGGCATCCAGCTGACCGGGCGCAATATTGGCAGAGAAACCACCCGAAACGCCCGCAAACCCGCAAGCAATACCTGCAAGAGGATGACGGCCTGCGGCGGCAAAAATAATGGCCGCTAGCGGAATCATCACCACATAACCTGCATCGGCGGCGTGGTTTGAGAGCATAGCGATTAAGGCGACAGCGGGCGTCAGAAGGGCTTTGGGGGCGTTCCTCAGCGCTGCTTTAATGGCGCTAGCGAATAATCCGGATCGTTCCGCAACCCCTGCTCCTAGCATAACGACAAGCACGTAACCCAAGGGATGGAAGTGGGTGAATGTCTTTGGCATATCGGTCCAGAGTTTTCGAATGTTATCCGAGGACAGTATACTTTCCGAGCTGATCGTAGCGCCAGATGTCGGGTGGACGGCGGTCAAACCTAAAAGCCGGCAAACGACTGAGATAATGATCAACAAGATAATCAAATAAAAGAAGATAAAGACCGGATCCGGCAACCTGTTACCTGTCCGTTCCACCCAGGCTAAAAAGCCTTTGTTTGTTGATGATGTCTGTACGTCAGCCATGATATCCCCTTTTATTTTGCGCAAGTTTTAGCGTAATTCGGTCCCATAGCAAGACCCGCAAGATTAAATTTTGCCTGTCAGCGCCGCCTTCATTAACCGCCATTTTTTGGAAAATGGCCGGTATTCCGGCACCATGGCATTAGGATCATAGCCGGATTTTGTCATGGAATTGAGAAAGCCCGGTACGAGGCTGACATAGGCGAGCGCCGGCATAATAGCCGCATCGATCTTAGTCGATCCTGATTTAAGATACAGGGTCTCTGCCGCTTGATGTAAGTCGTGAAAGTCAATCTTGGACAACATGCCTGTATGATAATAGCGCCAGCTGCGCAGCAAACCGGTCAGCCCCCAGCTCGTCCCCAGGTCGATAATTGCATCTTCCGCAAAGTCCGTTTTTAAAATCGCCGCCGCAATCTGAGTGATGCGCCCAGAGGTTTCCCTGCAATAATCTACGGCAGACTGAACATCCGCGAAAGGTTCCGGGTCCAGATCCCGCGCGCGGCCATTGATGAGGCTATCCAGCTGAAACCGGGTCAGTGATTTGCTTTCAATCAGATGGGCCAAGGGTTTGGCGATATCATGCTGACGCACCTGTTTACCGGAATAAATCTCTTCCAGAGCATCCCGCCACCATTGGTAACGAATGGCCCCGATCATAGGCTCGGATACCACCTCCGGAACTTTCGCCAGCTCCGTATGAAAGGCATAGAATACATGCAATGCGTCCCGGTCAGCTTTCGCGGCCAATAGCGCGGCCCGATAGCGATCTGGGTCTACTTTTTCCAGATATTCTATGCGTGACTTATCCAACATTAATATGGGGCATAATCCGAGAGTGACTTGCGGTCAAAATCTAATGCAATTATGTTCGCGTCATCTATCGCTTTAAAAGAGGACATTATGAATATCCGCAAAATTCTGATCGCTGGATCGGCGATCATGCCGGCGGGCGCGGCCTTTGCTCACACGGGTGGTCACAGCGAAAACGTTGTCGCCACGCTTATACACTTTCTAACCAGTGCCCCCCATAACGCTGTTATCATGGCAACGGCGGTCGTTGGATTGGCCTTTGTGGTTCGCGCCATCAAGAAAACACGGTCATAAGGAGACACACGATGATTTATGATTTGATTTCAAAATTTGATGACACAATCGAAGAAGCGTCCGCGCATTGTGATATTCCTTGCGGGATTTACGATCCTCAGCCGGCGCTCTACCACGCTCTGTCAACGGTTCGGCAAATGGATATTCTCATTGGGCTAGCTGCTAATGAGATGACGGTCATGAACGCAATGCAGATTGCCCGTAATACGGCGGAAAAGGAAAAGCAGGCTGAAAAGGTCAAGCACGAGATTCGTATTATCTGGGGCGACTTCATGAAAGGCGACAAGCTTAAGAAACACCCAGGCGCCCATGACCTTGCACACAAGATCATGATGAAAGCCAGTGCCTGTAAACAGGATCTACACCGCGAGGACGGTGAAGCGCTTGTGGAACTGGTCAATGAGTTCGCGGAAATGTTCTGGGACATGAAAGGTGTCAAAACCAAGCGCGTCACCGCGCCTTATGCCCCGGCCCTCGAAGTGGTCTATCCTGATCTTTAAAATCCTCAAAGTGACGGGCGACAGCATGTTGCCCGCGCTCAATCATGGCGACTATGTCGTTACATCAAAGCCCCGGTCTCTCAGGCCGGGGTCTATTTATGTGATCGATCACATAGATTTGGGCCGGATTGTAAAACGCCTAGAACGCGTCGAAGATAACAAAGCCTATTTTTTAGGGGACAATACCGCATCCGTCCCTGAAGCGATAATCGCGCCTGTCGATATCAAACGTATATCCGGCCAGGTCAAACTGGTGATCGGCCCCAAAGGTATCAGACGGCCGCAGCTTCCGCTTCTTGAGTGCTGACATTACGCAGCTTGAACAAGAGCAGTAATGGCGATGCGACAAAGATCGACGAATAGGTCCCGATAAAGACACCCCAGATCATAGCGAATGAGAAGCCGCGTAAGCCTTCACCCCCGAGAATATAGAGCGCCACCAAAGCCAAGAGCGTGGTCAAAGATGTCATGATGGTTCGTGACAGCGTGTCGTTGATGGACAGGTTGATGAGCTCGGCCATAGGTTTCTTTTTATATTTGCGCATATTCTCCCGAATACGGTCATACACAATCACCGTATCGTTAAGTGAATAACCCACAATGGTCAGAATGGCCGCGATAATCGACAGGTTAAATTCAAGCTGAGTCAATGAAAACACGCCGATGGTCAGGATAACGTCGTGGAACAATGCGATCACCGCACCGACCGCAAACTGCCATTCAAACCGGAACCAAATATATAGAAGAACCATGCCAAGGGCCAACACTACGGCCAAGAGACCTTTGCGGCGCAGTTCGCCGGAGACTTTGGAGCCCAAGACGCCTTGGCTTCGAATGGAATATTCGCCGGTCTTTTTAGCGAGCGCTAATTTTGCGTATCCCAGAGCTAGTTGTTGTACGGTCGCGGAAGCCTCTTCAGGTTGCTCGTACCGAATTTCGACCTGATTGGCACTTGTTCGGCTGACGCGCGCATCGTTGAGGCCCATACTGTTGATGACTTTACTGATATCGAGAAGACGCGGGTCGTCCGAATTCTGATCGGGCACGAAGTTTTCGCCTTCCTGCGCATCCGCTGATGTATCGTCTGTTGTCACAACTTCATCGGCCAGCTTTTCTTCGCCGTGACGGACGATGATACTGGTAAATCCGCGGTCATTTGTAGTATTGCTCTCGATAACGAAGTTATCGCCTTCCAGATCGTCCAGCGCTCCGAGCATTGAATTGATCATCTCGTTTTCGCGCTCAACGGTTTCTTCCTGAATTGGAAGCGTGACCCGCAGAAAATCTCGGTCGATATCTCCCCCAGAACGAATGGTCTGCAAACCAACGCCTGATCCGAGATTTAGATCAGTCAGCAGCGTCCGAATATCCCCAATGTCCTCGGTCGTCGGCTGTTTACCGGTATCGATCTCAAGAACCGTACCGCCGGTAAAGTCGATCCCGTAGTTCAGGTTTTTAGTCGCAAACATAACGATTGAGGCCAAAATCGCCAAAGCCGACAAGATAGCCGCGATCTTGCGGCCCGAAAGAAACGGGACGCGGGGCTCAATCGGGAGCATTCTGACAAATGAAATATCGCGCATTATTATTATCCTAGATTGGGAGCGATTTCGGTCTTGTGCCGCGCAGCCATGTAGCGGTGATCAAGCGGGCAAAGATAACGGCGGTAAAGACGGACATAACGATGCCGATAGCCAGCGTCACCGCAAAGCCCCGGACCGGGCCTGACCCAACAAAGTACAAGGTAATCGCCGCGATCAGCGTCGTAATATTGGCGTCCAAAATTGGCGCAAAAGATCTGCGGTAGCCCGTTTCGATAGCGTTGACAGGTGGACGGCCATTATGAGCCTCCTCCCGAATACGTTCAAAGATCAGCACGTTCGCGTCCACCGCCATACCAATCGTCAGGATAATACCTGCTATACCCGGTAGTGTTAGCGTTGACCCTAAGAAGGACAAGGCACCAGCAATTAGGACGATGTTCGTGGTCAAGGCCAGATTGGCAATCGTCCCAAAACGCAAACCATATGACAGCCACATAAATAAACCCACGCCGATAAGACCAATCGTCGAAGCAATTTTACCGGCCCGGATCGCATCGGCGCCCAATTCCGCACCAACCGTGCGCTCTTCTACAATGTCCAGCTTGGCAGGCAGTGCACCGGCATTAATCAGGAGTGCCAGTTCCCTGGCCTCGTTTAGGTCACCAAATCCGCCTTCGATGAATCCGCTGCCGCCCGTAATAGCCGAGCGAATGTTCGGGGCTGTGATAACCTCTTGGTTCAGTCTCACGGCAAACCGTTTTCCGATATTTTCAGAGGTCAGTTTACCAAATAACTTAGCACACCGGCTGTTAAACTTGAAATTCATGACCGGATTATTGTTCTCCGGGTGGAGGCCTTCTTTGGCGGATGCCAAGCATTCACCGGTAATTCGGGTTCGCTCTACGACTATCAGATTGGTATTGTATTCAGGATAAGGCAGTAAAATGGTGCCAGGAGGTGTCGTTCCACGCTCATTAGCAATACGCATGGCCTGAGTATTGTCGGATGCATCATCTACCATATGAAAGCTGAGATTGGCTGACTTATTGATCCGGTCCTTGATCTCATCAACGTTTTTGGCCCCAGGAACCTGTAATAGGATCCGATCATCGCCTTCTTTCGCGAGGGTCATCTCTGTTGTGCCTTGTGGGTCAATCCGGCGGCGCAAGACCTCAATGGACTGAGCGATTGTGCGCTCTTTAATGGCCTGAATATTTTCTTCGGTGATTTCGACCTTAATCGTCTTGTCACCCGATTGCGTAACGCGAATGTTTTTTCCAGCGCCCAGTTGATTGGTCAGATTTTCTTCCAAGGCTTTGACTGCCTGCAAGGCAGCGGTCATTTTATCGGCTTCCCGGATATAGGCGACCAGATAATCGCCTTCTTCGCGAACATTTTCGTATCTGACGCCTTCATCCCGTAGGGCGGCCTTGATGTTATCTTTTTGGTTGTTCTTTTCGTTCTTTAGAACACTCTGAGAGTCGACTTCGAGCAACATATGTGCGCCGCCCTGAAGGTCCAGTCCCAGGTTAATGCTGTTTTGCATAATTCCCGGCATGGACTGGCGCTGTGTCTCGGAAAGAACGTTAGGAAGGGCAAATAAAAGCCCGATGAAGACGGCGGCCAATATCGAAAATGTTTTCCATTTGGAGAAATGCAGGAGGCTCATATTATATTTTCCGTGCTGGCTGCGTTATGGTCCAGTATTATTTCTTCTTGCCCAGATCGTTAGCTGGTTTTGGATTCAGCACATCGGCAATCATACCGCGGCGAACTTGAAGCCTTGTGCCATTGGGTGCCACCTCAATCGTCAGCTCTTCGTCAGCGACTTTGACAACCTTTCCAAGGATTCCACCGCTTGTCATGATCTTGTCCCCGCGCTGAATAGACCCGAGCATCGCTTGATGCTCCTTCATGCGCTTGGTTTGAGGCCGGATCAGCAGGAACCAGAATAAAATGAATATAAGTATCATAGGCATGACAGCGCCAAAAATGGACGGCTGTGCGCCAGCTTGCATAATTAGGTTCGACATTTATCCCCGCATAAAAAAGACGCCCGACTCATAGTCGCCGGTTTTAGGTATTGGCGACTATATAGGGGCGTCAATTTTTATTTCAACGCATATGCGAAGAAATTATTGTAAACAGTGACCGGACGGCAAGGATAGACGCTGGCCCGGGACAATCGTCGTAGACCCAAGACCGTTGGCATTTGAGATTTCCTCTACACCAACACATGCCCTGCGCGCGATACTATAAAGTGTATCGCCCGGCAAAACCGCGTAAACACCGCTAAACGGAATAGGTTCTACGTTACGAATAAGCGTCGGGCTCTGATTGATCGTATAAGGCTGCGTAATTTCGCGGCGCTGTCCCGGCATGGACAGGACTTGACCAATGCTAATGGTATTTCCTGAAATACTGTTGGTACTGCGCAATTCACTCAGAGAAACGCCGTACCGTTTGGAAATACTATAGAGTGTATCCCCTTTTACGACGCGATGACTGCTAGAAATTGCAGGATAGTTGGCCTCATAAACGGAAGATGACGAAGCCGTCACCGTAACAGGCGTATCATAAAGTTCAATTTGGTAGCCCTGCGAAGTCGTCCCAGTGTAAGATGGGCGACCATCATAAACCTCTGTTGTTGAATAGGTCGGCGTCTCAACAGTTTGTGTCTCGTAGCTGTAGTCATAGGTATGAGACGAAGTCCCTTGATAGGCCCGAACCTTGTCGGCCTCCCTTAGAAGGCGCGCATATTCTTCCGGGCTAACATCGCCCGCGCGAATAAACTGACCTCTTACATTGTCATTCAGCTGGTCCGGCGTCGGATGAACTTCCCGAACATAAGTCTGGGCTGTTGCAGTTGATGCAAACAAACCCCCGATAATTAAAGCGCCCGCTAATCCACGAATAAACATAAAACCTCCTGGCATAAGCCCGCGAGCACAATGAATATTGATGGTTAATGTTTTCTAAAAATATGCAGAAGAATGATTATCAAATTTATACCCATTTTCATCCACAATCCTGCCGCATTACTGCAGAAAAAGCTTGGAAGTCACAGGATATTATTCGAGAGCTTCTTTCTTGGCCGTAAAACTATTGATAGACACAGATGACTTTGGAAGGGCTGACATGGTCTCCGTTACAGAAACCGAAAATTTTGCAGAACTAACAGGTTCTGACACAACGCCGCACAGTATGGCCGCTGAACAAGCCGTATTGGGGGCGCTTCTTTATGATAACGAAGTCTATCATCGGATCAGCAATATTGTTGACGAAAAACACTTTTACAATCCGGTGCATCAGCGGATTTATGAAACTGCCGCCCGTTTAATAGAAAGTGGCAAACTGGCAGATGCCATTGTTTTGAAAAACCGGTTCTCACAGGATGAAACCCTCATCGATATCGGCGGCGAACAATATCTCGCAGAACTCCTCTTAGCCGCCCCGACCGGCGCGGCGTCCGTTGAATATGCGAAAATGATTTTCGATCTGGCCATGCGGCGGGAGTTAATTCGATTAGGCGGCGATATATCCTCTGGGGCCTCTGATCCAGAAAATGAACTTGAAGCGCTTGAGCAAATCTCCGACGCTGAGAGCAAGCTTTTCAACCTAGCTGAAATCGGGTCCATTCAAGGCGGTTTTGAAAGCTTCAATGAAGCCATGATCAAATCCATCGAAATGGCGTCAGCGGCCTATTCCAGAGATGGCGGCCTTTCCGGGATTTCATCGGGTTTGATAGACATGGATCGACAATTAGGGGGCTTACACCGATCTGACCTCGTTATTCTTGCCGGACGTCCTTCGATGGGGAAAACATCTTTGGCCACAAATATTGCCTTTCACATCGCCAAAAAATTCCGCGAGGAAAAAACAGATACGGGCGTCAGCAAGGCCGCTGATGGTGGCCGTGTTGGTTTTTTCAGCCTTGAGATGTCGTCCGAGCAATTGGCGACCCGTATTATTGCGGAACAATCGGGTGTGCCCTCTCACAAAATTCGCCGAGGTGACATCAACGCAACGGAATATCACCATATTCGGGACAGCGCCGAAGATATCAGCAATATCCCCTTATATATCGATGATACGGGCGGCCTCTCTATTGGTAAGCTAGCGGCGCGTGCACGGCGCCTAAAAAGAATGTCCGGTCTGGATCTGATTGTTGTCGATTATCTGCAACTTCTGACAGGCGGCAAAGCGCTGAAATCCTCTGATGGCCGGGTTCAAGAAGTGAGCGCGATTACCCAAGGCCTTAAAGCTTTAGCCAAGGAATTGGATATTCCTGTCCTTGCCCTTGCGCAGTTATCCCGTCAGGTCGAACAGCGCGACGACAAAAGACCTCAACTGTCTGACCTGCGCGAATCAGGGTCTATCGAACAAGACGCCGATGTTGTGATGTTTGTATTCCGCGAAGAGTATTACAAAGCCCGTTCCGAGCCCAGTGAGGGAACGGCCGAGCATGATACCTGGATGCAGGAAATGGAACAGCTCCACGGTAAGGCCGAAGTCATCGTCGGCAAACAAAGGCACGGACCCATCGGTACAATCAAATTGTCATTCGACGCGAATATCACTAAATTTGGGAATTTAGCCCAAGATGATCGCTATGATGACTTTGCGCATTAAGCCTAAGCTATGAGCGCTCATTCTGGACCCAGTTTTTCTACCCGGCCGGTTTTGCGGGTCAACCTAAAGACTGTGAAGCAAAACTATAATAACCTCCAAGGCCTCGTCGGAAAAAAGACCAAAGTGGCCGCGTCTGTGAAAGCCGATGCTTACGGCCTCGGCGCGGCGCGCATCGGCAGGACATTATATGGCGCAGGCTGCCGAACATTTTTCGTTGCGACGGCCGGGGAAGGCAAAATCGTCAGAGAAGCTGTTGGGGAAAATGCCACTATCTATGTCTTAAACGGACCTGCCCCGCGCGATTTAACTCTATTTTTTGGGAATCAGTTAAAGCCAGTTATAAACTCGATACTGCAAGCTTATGCCTGGGCAGAAGCCACAGAAAATGTAAAACGCCCGCCCTTCTCGGCTATACATATAGATACCGGTATGAACCGTCTTGGATTTTCAGACGAGGAGTTTGAAAAACTTGTAACAAACAAAAAACTTTTTGAACGCCTGAAGGTCGATCACGTTATGAGCCACCTAGCCTGCGCGCCAGACAATAAGAGTGCTTACAACAAAGAACAGCTTCAAAAATTTAGAAAACAATCCTCACGACTACCCGTTTTGCCGCTCAGTATTGCCAATACAGCCGGGATATATCTCGGCGACGCCTATCATTTCCAAATGGTCCGGCCCGGCATTGGGCTCTATGGCGGAATGGCAACGGACAATATAGGGCAGGAAGTTTCCGAGCCCGTCGCCTCGCTTATGGCCCCAGTGCTACAGATCAGAGACCTGCAACCCGGCGATAAACTTGGCTATAACTCCACATTTGTTGCGCAAAAAAACCTTTCCGTAGCGATCGTCGGTGCAGGGTATGCTGACGGAATTCCTGTCAATTGGAGCTCAACAGAAAAAGGCCCGATAGGCCATGCAACGCTTCAGAAAAAACGCGTGCCAATCCTCGGTCGTGTCTCCATGGATCTGACGGCTCTGGATGTAACATATCTAAAAAAGAAACCGAGAATCGGCGATTGGGCAGAATTATTAGGCGACAATCTTGAATCCGACGCAAAAGCGGCCCAAACAATCAATTACGAGCTCCTGACAAATATTGGTAGCCGCGTTCGGCGCGAATACGTCTAGTTCGGGGCGGGACCGGGTTCGAACCATACGGTCTTCCGTTTGAAATCAACGAAAAATCGCTTGCCCTTCAATAAGGGAGACCCGGCTATGACCAGAGCCTTATCTTTAAATCCAACGCCGTCAAGATGATCAAAATTCATGACGATAAACTTTTTAGGCGACCACCGCATTTGTCCAGCCCTTAAGGCATTGACATCTATACGGACAGAGGGATCGAATGAGCCTGTTGCACCCTGAATTTTCCAATCTCGACGCAATCGTTTTTGAAGACGCCTAAGGGCCGGAATTTGTGTGGCTTGCCAGTTAATGACATTAAATTCCGATCCCGTGTCGAACAAGGCCGGGAAAATGTGATTACCGACTCTGAGGTTGAAAAAATTGAGTTCACGGCCAAATTCACTATTGGGATTATTCATCAATTTTACCGGTATCCAGCTTTCAACGATATCCGGTTGCGCGACTGAATATGGCAGAAAATATATCTTAAGACGGGGCCAATCGACAAATAAATTATACCCATTGATGAAATCCATGCCCAGCAATCCGTCGATGCCTTTTATACTGTTTGGGACAATTTGATCGTCCCTTCCTGGCAAGACAACGAATTCCATTTTAGGAATTGAATGGGCCTCAATCACCAAGTCATCAATGCTTATGAGCGGGAAATTTCCGTGTTCGACCAAGCCGAAAATATTCGCCGATCCACTGAACTTGTTTTTCGAAATGTTTGCAAGCCCTGATCCTCGAAAGAGAGCTGATTGGGTTGCGCCTGTATCTATTAGAAAATAGCCGCTGGCCCGTTCGGACTTTACTTGAACATAAAGTATTCCTTGATCATTGGGGACAAGAGATGTTGCTATGACCGCATCACTCTTGAGTAGTTTTTCCAATGGTATTATGCGATTTTCCGGAAGGCTTTGACAAGCGACTGAAATCACGATCGACAATAATATGATTATAATTCTCGCCATGACTCCTGATATCTGATCGGAAATAAAAAGTAAAAAAGAGGGCCTGTAAGCCGGGTTCTGTACTGCCGAAACAGTGGCGATTATTCATCTAGGGCAACAGTTACCTGGTGCCTCGTGCGACCAACCCGAATGACGATAGAAAGG
Source organism: uncultured Caulobacterales bacterium (assembly GCA_937924355.1). Lineage (GTDB taxonomy): Bacteria > Pseudomonadota > Alphaproteobacteria > Caulobacterales > Maricaulaceae > JACOMS01. The sequence continues at coordinate 4,887 of CALDSY010000133.1, read as the reverse complement.
CATATCATGTGTCATTCCTATTCGGTCTTGCTCCGGATGGGGTTTACCCTGCCACCGGATTTACACCCAGCGCGGTGCGCTCTTACCGCACCTTTTCACCCTTACCTCGTTTATAGAGGCGGTTTGTTTTCTGTGGCACTTTCCCTAAGCTTGCGCTCGCCGGACGTTATCCGGCATCCTGCCTTACCGGAGCCCGGACTTTCCTCAAGTCGAAACTTGCAACCGCCCGGCCCTCTTCCGGAGAGAGTAAATCACACGGACTCTCGAGGTCAATAGCGAGCGGAGTTTTAAACGTATATTAACCCTAAGTATTTTCGTGATTTTAAGTCATCGCGAATACTAATACCGAAGAACGAGCAGAAACGTATGAAATTGGGGAATTAAATGCGGCGCATATTGAAGAGCTATTTAAAGGAAGAATCTGGGCAATTTGCTTTGATCACCGCCATATTTGCCGTTCCTCTTGTTATCTGTATCGGTATAGCCATCGACACGGCCTTTATTCACAACAAGTCGACAACCTTGCAGACCTCTCTGGACTCAGCTGCTTTAGCGGCCGTGATTCCAGGCAACCTAAGTAACGATGAAAGAGCAAACTACGCAAAGGAAGTTTTCCATCACAACTATGACGATCCCTTTCCAGTGGATGTTAAAGTTATTGCGTCACCATCCCGTGTAGACATACAGGGAGTTGTCGAGAAGGAAACGCTGTTCATGGGAATTGGCGGTACGAATTCCGTTAGCCAAAGACAGAAATCCGCCGCAATCAAAACCGTTGAAGATGTTATTTGCGTCATGACCCTCGATCCGACGGCGCGTGGATCTCTTCGATTTGAGAAGAATGCCCTAGTACAAGCTCCTGCCTGTTCCATTCAAGTAAACTCAAGCGATCAAAATGCATTAATCGCAGCGGGCAATTACCAACCTAATGCCAAGAAAATCTGCGTTCACGGCGGTGTAAATGGAAATGTGGGTCCGAACGCACAGGCCAATTGCTCGGCGCTGCCTGATCCATATGAACATATCACCGTTCCTAACATGGTAGGTGGTAGTTCAGAGTGCAATTATGGGCCAGTTGATGCCCTCGTCCCGGCCGTTGCACAGGCCCTTTTTGAATATCTTATCTTTGGCGGTGTGAACCAAAACATCGTAGATCAAGTTTATGAGATCATGGACACGACATTTGCGGTCGGGCCAAACAATGATGTCCGGTATCCAGGCGTTTATTGCCATGGTCTTCATTTTTATGATTCTGAAACAACACTTATGCCGGGCACCTATTACATGCAGGACGGCCCCTTATCTATTGGGGCCGGCGCTAGCGTTGTCGGCGACGGTGTGACGTTTGTTTTTCGGGGCGAAAATTCCTATCTGTATACCTACGATGACGTTTCAATAGATTTTAAAGCACCGCGTACAGGTGAATATGCCGGGCTAATATTCCTGCAAGACAGAAATTCAAGCACGGATATGACATCCATTATCAAAGGCAATACGAATATTAAATTGGTTGGCACAACCTACCTTCCAACTCAGGATCTTTTTGTCGGCGGCCTCGGTGAAATGGGGGCAACGTCGCCCGCCATGGCCTTCATTGCCGAGAACATCACATTTACGTCTGACATCGACGAAATCATTTCTGCAAATGAAGACGACTTCCAATACTTCAAATTTGCCATGGAAGAAGTCGCAAACATGCTTTTCCAGATGGGCCTTTCGCCATATCAAGTGGATTATTCGTCTGCCACCGGAGGCTCAGATGGGTCTCTTGAGAAGGACTTTACGACAAATATTCAGACCCATTTGGGTTCACAAGCAGAAACGGGCATTCCCTTTGCCAAATCCGATGGCGGGGCTCGTCTCGTGAGCGTCGATAATTCTCCGCTTTAAAGCTTTTCTTGCATACTTACTGTTAAAATGCAGACTGCGCGAATGCAGTCGGCTATTCTTGATGATTTTCGCTTGGAAATGGGCGAGTCCTCCGAAATCGGATTGGCAATCGCCTTGTTTATCATCATGCTGTCCGTGGCCCTCGATTTGCGGGTTTCACATTTCAAAGAAATATCTAAGAGCCCCAAACCCTATTTCGCAGGTGTTATAGGTCAATTAGTCGGGCTCCCTTTGGTCACCTATTTGTTGTGTCTTGTCATGAACCCCCACCCCACGATTGCCTTAGGCATGTTGATTGTCGCCTGTTGTCCTGGGGGAACCGTTTCCAATCTCCTGACCATGCTAGGCCGGGGCAACACAGCCTTATCTGTCTCTCTGACGGCGACGTCCAGTCTCTTTGCCGCCTTTATGGCACCCCTGACAATTTTATTCTGGGTGTCCATCTACGGCCCCACGGCAACCCTGCTGCAGGAGGTTGGGTTTAATCCGTGGGACTTTCTGAAAACGACCTTCTTTTTGCTGGCCGTGCCCCTCACCATAGGCATGATCGCGCAGGCAAAATTTCCCAAGGCCATGAGCAAAATCCACAAGCCTATGGCCGCTATCGCGTTTTCCTTATTGCTAATTATTATTATCTTTGCCCTCCGCGCCAACTGGGGTGGGTTTATGGCCTTGGGCTGGAATGTTTTTTTCTTGCTGATCGGCATTACAATTTTGCACAATGTTCTAGCCTTTGGAGTTGGACTATTTGCAGGATTAGTGTCGCGCGCCAAAGCGGCAGATCTAAGGGCGTTGATCATGGAAATTGGAATACAGAATTCAGGTCTCGCCATCGTTATCATTCTAAGTGCCCTTGAAGGCTTTGGCGGCGCTGCAGCTGTTATTGGCCTTTGGGGGACGTGGCACATAGTTGCCGGATTGATTCTAATCGCTATATTTCGGACATATGATCGGGGAAGAAACCATGTATGATCTTGTTATAAAAAATGGGTCTATCGTTGACGGAAGCGGTTCAACACCCTTCGTTGCTGACATCGGGATAAAAGGTGGCAAAATTGCCGAGATTGGGCCGGGCCTGACAGGCGGCAATCAAACCTTGGATGCGCGCGGCTGTATCGTCACACCTGGCTTTATCGATCTTCACACCCATTATGACGGGCAGATCAGCTGGGATCAGGAGATGAAGCCGTCGGTTAATCACGGCGTAACAACGGTTGTCATGGGTAATTGCGGGGTTGGGTTTGCGCCGTGCCGCAAGGGCGATCAAGAACGGTTGGTCCGTCTTATGGAAGGCGTCGAAGATCTACCAGGTACAGTCTTGCATGAAGGCATTAGCTGGAACTGGGAGAGCTTTGGGGATTACCTGGCGGCCATTGATGATATCCCCCACACAATCGATTTTGCCGCCATGGTCACTCATGACCCGATCCGGGTCTACGCCATGGGCGAACGGGCCATGTTTAATGAGGTCGCCACCGAAGACGATATTGAGGCCATGAAAGAGCTTGTCCGTGAAGCTTTAGATGCAGGCGCCATCGGCCTGTCCATTGGGCGCTCTGATGCCCATAAAACAGCAGACGGCGACTGGACTCCCTCCTCAGAAGCCGAAGAAGCCGAACTGGTCGGTCTAGCCAGCGTTCTAGCGGAAAAAGACAAAGGCGTTCTGCAGGTCGTCAATGATTTCGATATGATGCGTCCGGGTCATACTTTCGATAAGGAGTTCGATCTGATGGAAGCCTTTTTTAAGGCCGGTAAACGCCCCTCCTCAATCTCGCTAATGCAAAGGGATTTCGCGCCCCAAGACTGGATCAAAACCATTGAGCGGTCTGAGAAACTAAACACGGAAGGTTATGATGTCAGCTTTCAAGTGGCGCCGCGCGGCATAGGCGTCTTTCAGGGACTGGATCTCACCTTTCATCCTTTGATGGCGTTTCCCAGCTATCTGGCCATTCGGGACCTGCCCTTGGCAGAGCGCGTCGCGATCATGAGAGAGCCCGGCTTTAAAGAAAAAATGCTGGCGGAAACTCCGCTTCAGCTGTCCGGCGAAGGCTCAACGGTGCCGCCGATGACCGACGTATTGATCGCGCAATATGAAGCGTTTGCCGAGAAGAACTTCGTACTCGGACAGGACGGTAAACCTCACTACGAACAATCCCGCGAAAACTCAGTTGCCGGTCTCGCCCGCAAAGAGGGCATGACTGCTTTTGAAAAAGTCTATGACCTGCTGTTGGAAAATGATGGCCTAGCGATGATTTACTATCCGATTTATAATTACACAGATTGGAACTACGACGCCGTCTATCAAATGATGAACCACGAAAAGGCCTTGCCCGGCTTGTCTGATGGCGGGGCCCATGTTGGCTTTATTTGTGATGCCAGTTTTCCGACCTATCTACTCTCTTATTGGACGCGCGACCGGATCCGCGAAGGGCGTCCGGGCATGGAGCTTTCCAAAGCGATCCATATGCTGACGGCCAAGAGCGCTGATTATCTGGGCCTAACCGATAGAGGCCAAATCAAAGTCGGCATGAAGGCCGATATCAACGTCATTGACTATGACAATTTGGATTTGGGCGTGCCGGAACTGGTCAAAGATCTTCCGGCCGGCGGGCAACGACTACTGCAACCGGTTTCAGGCTACAAAGCGACATTTGTTTCCGGACAACAAGTTATTGATAATGATGAGGTCACCGATGCGCGGCCCGGCAGATTAGTGAGGGCTTAGTGTACGATATCGACCTAAAAGAAAGTTTTTTTCCGGCCCAAAGTGAGGGCGATTGGGAACCGATAACAGTTCCAGATATGCTTGAGGAATGCGCGCAAAAATGGGGCGATGTCAAAGCTCTGCGAGAACTGGGTTATGACGGCGCCTTTGGCCGGGAATGGACCTATTCCGAATTGCTGCGCGACTCTAAAAAGCTCTCAAACGCTTTGGCGTCTCGACACCCTCAAGGGGCCAAAGTGGCCGTCTACGCCAATAACATTCCGGAATGGGTG
>CALDSY010000132.1 GCA_937924355.1 uncultured Caulobacterales bacterium | reverse complement strand
GACCCATTTATAACCGATCTACCTGCTTTTGAATTTGGCACAACAAGGGATTGGCCGAACACTAAGTTAGAACTGGGCAAGCAAGGCCTAAAACCGCCAGCCCCTATAACAGGCCTAAAAGGCTTTCTGCCTTACAATCTCATTCTTTGGTCCATGAAAAAGATAACGGCGCAGCAAAGACTGCACATCCATTTAAGCGCGGACCAAGTTCATAAACTTAAAGCAAAGGCCCTCGAAGAGTCCGGCGAAGATTGGATTAGCACCAACGCTGCCCTTTGCGCTCATTTCGCGGCCATTATGATCCAACTCATTCATAACGGATCGCCGAAAAAATCTATTCGTATGGGGCAGCTCCTGGATTTACGCAGCCGGTATTTTGATGACCCGCACAACCTCCAAAACCGCTTTATTGGAAATGCGATTTTGATCCATACAGAGCTTGCGCAGCTTGAGCATTACGACCGCGGTTCCTTGACCCGGTTTTTCAAATCCATGGCGGGCGGGCTTTCGCCGGAATTTGTTCGCCTGCGCTTAAACCTCATCTCCGACAACCTGCGGCACGGGCGGACTTATCCGGGACTTGAGATGAGCACACCGCTTTTAGCCGTCAACAACCAGACAAAAATGCCCGTTTATGACATCCATTTTTACGGCGAAAAACCAATCCATGTCATCCCCCAAGATGTGGGCGATAACATCATGTTCTTCCCCGCCAGTGACGGCGGGGTCGATGTCTTTGTTCGTGATATTCTAAACCCCAAACGCCAAGCCAAGCTAGAGACTCAAGAATGGCAGGCGCGGATTTTTGACTTTTAACCGATATTCCCTAACCAGGCATGACCCAGATCGGTGAGCTCCAGACGCGGTCTTGGACGGTAGCCTTCATATCTGGGTTTGGCGGCGTTCCATTGCGAACCGCATCCCAAGTGCTCCAGCGGCATTTCGGATTTTCCAGAGCCCTGACATAATAGGCGACCGTCTGGCCCTGCTGATAGGATGGATCCGTCCAAGTTGCTTTGAGCTCAGATACCCCCGAGCCATTGGCAACACTGCAGTCTTTCAAATCAACAGTGGCGCCATTATCCGGACAGCGGTTCGTCGCTGGATTAGGAGCTGCGCCGCCTGAGCAGGCTATGTCGTAAATGGCTTCCATATTTTGACTGCCTTCGGACCAGACTTTGATGATCTGCATGCGCTGCAAAGGAAAGCCGTCTGGGTCTTGCATGGCCCAAGCCAGGAAGCTCGGAGAATTTTCACCTGACGTCAAATCGCCGCCCATAGGCACGCCGCCGCTATAGGCTTTTTCCAGCATGTCAGAAGCCCCCATAACGTCGTCATCATAGTCGCCGGCAAAGAAACGCACCTTCATACGCGGGCCTGATGTCGCAAAGGTTTCCTTGCGGGCCATGGCGTCAAAAATATGTTCCCGTGTATTGGCTTCGGCCCACACGCCGGCCAAGCCGGCGGCTGCATATTGACCGGAGGCGATAAAGGCCAAAGCTTCGTCGCCTGCGCGTTTGTCACTCCAGACTTCAGCGCCATCCGGCGGGACAGAGCCGCGTTGGTCTTTGCCTGTATCATGAGAAAACTTGCCGAAATGATCTTCCTCAGACAGTGACGGCCCGCTGACATGAGTATCTGACGCCCCAATAAAGCCGAAGGCATAAGGGTTCCCGCCAGTTTCTTCTTCTACGCGCATGCCAATTGATAAGGCCTGACGGACAAAACTGCCGGCTGACTTATCACTTTCTACCGGCATACCGACGAGGATTTCATAAAGCTCATGGTCAGCAAATTCATCCTCAGGTGAGAGCATTGGATGGGTCTCGGACGTCCCTTTAATCTGGGTCATTTCGACGATTGGCTCATTCTTCATCCGGTTATCCGCATAGGCCTTGGACAAGGGTGACCCATCGGTCATGGTCGTAGCGAACATCTGGCCGTTTGAAGCATTGGAGTTATGTGGAATAGCCAATACATCAACGCCGCCGGCACGCTGTCCATTCATCCACTCCCAAAGATCTTCTGGATTGGTTGAATCAAGCGTCGAGAAGAGCCGCTTGGGCGCTTTGTCACGGAACACGACATTGCGATGAAGATTGGTCGCACCGAAATTGTCATCGATTTCGCCGATCACATTCATCTGGGTATATTCATAAGCCGCGAAGGTCGTGAACTTGCCGGGCTCATAATGTTTCTCCGCGGCGTTGACGTTAAAGGCCCAAGCGCTGTCGATAAATTCACGATCATAAATATCGTCTATTTCTTCACCGGTGACGATAGTCGTACCGATATGCATGAAGGCATTCATTCGGTCATCCGTCGAACCACCCCAAAGTCCGAAAATGGATTTCGCCGTATCGGTTTTTGATAGCGGGTCTTTGCTGCCGCGCGGATCAAGCGCTGCGATAACACCCATATACTCACCATGATCGGTCACGCCGTAGAAATCCAGTGGCGGCCCGGAGAGCGATATGGAAACGCCCGCACCGTTATCAATGGCCTCACCTTTGGCAAAGCGGTAGGCGTCGTCTGCCGTCGTTCGCGTGCCGGTAATATAAGCATCAAACGAATTTTTCGTATGCACATGAAGGTCACCAAAGTAGGCATTTTTCATGGGGTTTGTTGCAATCCCCTCAGTCGAGTGATCCTTTTGCGCCATCTCATAGAGCGTCCGCTCGGTTCCGCCGCACGCGGCCAGCGCTAAAACACAA
>CALDSY010000131.1 GCA_937924355.1 uncultured Caulobacterales bacterium | reverse complement strand
GTCATGGATTCACCACAGAACAGGCTGTCCTCAAAACCGCCTATGATGACAATTACGGCGCCTGGATTGGCCCTTTTATTATGGAGGGCATTAACAGCCGGGTTGTGCACCGTTCCAACGCTTTATCCGGCAAGGCATATGGCAATGATTTTCTTTATCAGGAAGCTATGGTGACAGGCGAAGGCGGGCGCGGACGACGCCGGGCCAAAATGACGGGCCTCGGCATGGGCGCGCTTATGGTCGGGATCGCTCTACCGCCCTCGCGCTGGATGATGCAGAAATTCGTCCTGCCCAAACCCGGCGAAGGCCCGAGCCCGGAAGAGCAGGAGGGGGGCAGTTTTGATCTTGTCTTTATGGGCGCGACGCCAAACGGCGAAACCCTACGTTGCCGGGTCACTGGCGATCGGGATCCGGGCTATGGCTCTACGGCCAAAATGCTGGCACAGGCCGCCGCCTGTCTTGCCAAGGATTTACCCAAATCGGCGAAAGGCGGATTTTGGACCCCGGCCACGCTCATGGGGGATCAGCTAATCAAACGCCTCAAAGCCCATAGCGGGCTGACCTTTGAGCTGATGGACAATTAGGCTTACGGCCCGATTTACTAATCCAACACCGCCTTCATAGCCGGGCCGTAAGGGCTTTCACCCAGCCAGGCCAGTTGCTGTTTTGCAGAAACCTCATTGACCTGTATTTGCGGTTTGAGGCCTGGATGCACTTCTTTGCGTAGAGGACGCGTGCCGGGTTTCATGGCGATCATAGCTGCTGTGGCCCGAGGGATATCCATAGGATCAGTCTCACCACCACCGCCGCCCGTGCCGTCGCCCATGCCCGCCGTCATGCGGGGATAGGCCTGCAGCAAATCCTCTGACAGGCGGGCTTTAAGTTTACCTGAATTGGCTTGGGAGTTTTCCCAAATATTTGTCGGATAGCCCCCCGGCTCCACAATGGACACTTCGATGCCATGCTGCACCAGTTCAAAAGCCATTTGCTCACTCATGGCCTCGAGGGCGAATTTGGTCGGCGAGTACATGGCAAAGCCTGGAATGATCAGACGCCCCAGCTGGGACGACACATTGACGATATAACCGCTCTTGGCCTTGCGCATGGCTGGCAAGACGGCCCGCGCCATACGGTGCGGACCATAAACATTGGTATCAAAAATATGCTGCGTTGCCTCCATGTCCTGCACCTCAATCGGTCCGCCGTATGAGATGCCCGCATTATTGATCAGCACATCGATCTTGCCCCCCGCCAATTTCTCCGCTTTAGCGACACCTGCTTTAACCAGCGCGTCTTTGGTGACATCGATTTCGATGACCGTAATGTCAAGATTTTCGGACTTAGCCAGCGCCTCAAGCGCCGTGGCTTCCGGACGCGGGAGATTGCGCATAGAGGCAAATACCTTAGCGCCTTGCCGGGCATAATATTCCGCGCCCAACCGACCAAAGCCTGAGGAGCTGCCCGTAATAAGAATAGAAACCCCGCTTAGATCCGGTGAGTCATTGGATCGCTCGGCGTCAGCTTGCGGCCCCGGACTATCGGCAGCCGCCGCGTCTGAATTTGACGGATTTGCTTTGGCCTGCTCTCCTGTGCCGGAGCATCCTGCGGCTATGGCGGTCAGACCCGCCCCGATTAGCCAATCCCGTCGATTCAACTGTTGTGCCATTGTAAATGCTCCTGTGTTTGGCAGGAGCGTAGCAAACTATACTTAAAGCACAAGTTCTATAGGTTGGATGCGGACAAGGCGCAGTCTCCGGAAATCGAAGCCGCCAATATTTCGGGTTTGGGTCCGTCCGGCCCGATGGACAATGCCGGAATTTTCAGACCTGTCAGTTCAACAACCTCCCGATTGCGGCGCAGCAATTCAGGATCAAGGGTTTCATCGACCAGGATCAAATCTTGAACCGGCCCATCCGCGTTCAGCGTCTTTAGCCATTGTTCTAACTGACTGGGCATGGCCGTATGAAAAACGCGGTATCCACGGTCATACAGGACAGATCCATATCTTTCGACAAGCACCGGATCGGCGCTCAGTAGCAGAACACGAGCTGCTGAGGGGCTGTCGAATGAATGCACATTGGAATCAGGCATGGCGGAAGACTGACTTTCACCCTCTAGGGCATCGGCCTGATCTAGATTGAGTGTAAACCAGAATGTTGACCCAACCCCTTGTTCTGAGACAACACCAATTTCACCGCCCATAAGCGCAACCAATTTTTCTGAAATACTCAAGCCTAATCCAGTGCCGCCATGTTTTTGTGTTGCCCCACTTTCCGCCTGCGTAAATCTTTCAAATATGCTGGACAGTTTATCCGTGGGAATCCCTATGCCTGTATCAACGATTTCTATTCTGACATTAGGTCCGGCCGCGGCAGGGTCCATGCTGACATTGAGACTGACTTCGCCGCCTTCGGTGAACTTAATCGCATTGGCCATAAGGTTGATTATCACCTGTCGAATTCGGGCGGCGTCACCAACAAATCGTTGCGGCAAATTCTCGCCATAACCTAATTTTAGTATGATGTTTTTTTCTGCGGCGTTGATCGTCAAGAGCGTCCGGATTTCATGAATCAAAGTGTATAGATTAAATGCGCTTTTCTGAATTTCCACGCGCCCGGCATCCAGTCGTGAATAATCCAGAATATCGTTGATAATTGTCATGAGCGCGGTACCGGATTGGTGGATAGCGGTCATATACATTTTCTGGTCCGCATCCAGATTAGTTGTGCGCATCATCACTTCTGACATGCCTATTATGCCGTTCATGGGCGTTCGAATTTCATGGGACGTATTGGCCAGAAAGTTGGTTTTACTGACGCTTGAAGCATTGGCTTGTTTGATGAAAACATGATTGGAAATGTCAAAAATCGCGAGCACCGTGCAGGTAACCGCCAAGGTCGCGAGAATTACGGCTACAAAATTAAATTCATAAGAGGTCGTAGATACAAAATTAGGTGGATCGAACCAGCCCGCTTCGATCAATGCCCATTGCCCTAGAAAGGCAGCAACCATGGCCACGGTTGTTTTGAGACTACCCCGCCACCCATAAAGGCAATAGCACATAACGACAGAGATCATTATGGCGGGGCTGGCCACTGATTTTGGGAATCCGCCTGTCAGCGTGATAGCTAGGAAAACGGCCCCAACAGACAAAAAAACAACGATAAATCTGGCCATTTGCAATCGGCCCTTCAGGACTAATCGAATACAGCCCAGAAAAGTTGCAATGATGAAAACAAATAAGCCTCCAAACACGATGCGCGCGTGGGTTTCTAGATATCCATATCCGCCCAACATAAATACAACCAACAGCAAGCCCACGAGACCCACGGCGGCCATACAAATATAAAACAAATTTGCGGCGCGAAACCGAGCTCTCATATCATCTGGATAGGCAAGCTTGAGCTGACGCTTAACATCAGACAAGCGGTCCATGACAGGCAGTTCTTGTAGTCGTGCTCTGATACTCACGATAGTAGCAGGCTCCCAGTTATGCTTCAGACTACAATAACGGGCTTGATTTTAGGTCAAATTTTATGGTCAAAAATAGGTTAAAGGCACCCCGAAAGGCGCGCCTTCATTCGGGCCTCAAAACAATAATTACTCTGCCGAAAAAGAAATCCTGGTTGTTCGGGCCTGCTCAATAACAGCTTCTCCGTTGACCGTTCGCGGCGAGAATCGCTGCCGTTTTACGGCTCGGATGGCGGCTTTCTCAAATTGCTCACGGTCCGATTGTGAACCCTCAAATTCAACGGATTTCACTGTCGGATCCACGATTTTACCGTCAACACCCACATCATAAGTGACGTAAACCTTGGCATCGTAAAGTTTATCCTGTTGCAACAAGCGCCTTGGATACTCAACCCGTACCTTGCGCACGACTTTCGCCGGGACCACGACATCCTCAATAGGGGTTTGCGTTAAGGACGTAGGTAAGGTGTTTGTCAGGGCGGCTTCCTGTACCGGTTGTGGGGTTGCCGTGTTGATTTCCTCTTGTGCCGGCGGAACGAATTCCGGAGCAGCCGAAACAGGTGATCGGGCTAATACCTCTTCTTCCAAACTGACCGGCATGCCGCTATCAATGGATGTGGAGGCTGGCACGGTTTGCAGCTCAAAATTTGGAATATTGGCTTGTGTTTCAGCCACTTGAATGGGGGCCTCTACAACGCTAGACGCCCGCAATCTGAACTGTTCATCATAGGCGCGTTTCAAGGTGTTTAAAAACTCACCGGACAAACTATTATCCGCCGTCATTCCGTATAGCGTCTTAAACTCACGCATGGCCTGTTGGGTTTGCTGTGTTTGCTGACCATCAACGGCCCCCCTGTAAAAACCCAGATAGCTCAATTGTTCCTGAACTTGTGTTGTCACGGCTACGTAATCCGTCCCGTCGGCGCGAGATTGCACCGGACGCGGAGCAGGTTTTGAGGCGACTGGTTTAGGTTTGACTTGCTCAGCCTTTTTCTTAGGCGCTGCCTTCGCTTTCTGGGCAGCAGGCGGCTTGATTTCATCTTTGACAGGTGTTTTTACGACCTCAGAAACCGTTTCCCCTTTTGCGACAGGAGATTGTAGCGGCTCTATTTTGGATAGGTTCGGTAAAGAGACCGGTGACAATTCTGCGACCTGGACCGGTTTTGTGTCCGACGTCACGGCCTGAGTGACGGCAATAGCTTTGTTTGTTGCCGCGTTTTGATCGCCCGGCTTAGGGCTATTGGCATTCAAGGCATAAGCGGAGCCCAGTGCAATGATCCCTGTGGTTGCGATGCCCATCAGCAACCATGAATTCAAACGATATCCGCTACCATTTTCGCGATGGGTTGGCGGTTTAGAAGCCGCCAAGGGTGTCGTCGACGCGGCGGGTTCAGCTTTCTTTACGGGCGTATCCGCCTTGGCTTTTACGGGGCGCGCCGGAACTGTGGTCTGTGTGCGAGCCGCAAGAGTTTCTCCGGCCGGGACCGTGTCCTGACCGGAACGGCTAAAAAAACGCCTTAAGAATCCCCCTTTCTCCTCGGAATTCTGTTTGGTCACCTTTGCAGGACTTGGT
>CALDSY010000130.1 GCA_937924355.1 uncultured Caulobacterales bacterium | reverse complement strand
CGGTAAAAGGCGTTACTTTCTTCGGCGGTGGAAAAACCTGCATATTGCCGGATCGTCCAAGGCCGGTTGGCATACATGGTGCCGCGCACGCCCCGCGTAAACGGCGCAAAGCCAGGCAGCTCATTTTTGACCGCATCTGGCACATCATCTTTGGTATAGACGGGCTTGATATCGATGCCTTCAGGCGTGAGCTTAGTCAGCTCTTCCACGTCGCGGCCGCGTAGCTCTTTATGGGCCAGCTGGTACCAGTCTTTTAGGGTTGGGTTGGTCATAGCTATCTTATTCAAATTGCCCGGAGAGGGACTTTAACGGGTCTTGGCGACCGATGATTCTAACGACGGAAATTTCGTCTTCACCTATAAGGTAGTAAATTGAGTGAGCGCCAATCGGACATTTCCTCAAACCAGAGTGATAGATATTAACCTGCGGAAACATGCCCGGTTCGTTCCTTATCAAATCTAAGTGATCGAATATTTCCGAGAGATAAAGTTCGGCCTGTCGTTCTCCAAATTGCTCGCGACCCCAGCTATAAATATCCTGTAAGTCAGCCCGGGCTTTGGGACGGAGATTATAAGCCTTTTTCGCGTTCATATCGGGCCTTGAATTCAGCTAATAATTCTTCTCGCGTATAGGTTTCGGCAGGACCACTATCTAGCCCTTCTTGAATGGCGGCCCGGATCGCCGCAATTTCCGCCGGACCTTCAATATATTGTTCGGCGCGGTCCCGGATGAGGTCGCGAATAATCTCGCTTTCATTGCCGTAATGGCCTGTCGCCATTTGCATTTTCAGCCAAGCATCCTGCTGTTCGGTGAGGGTGAAAGATTTTCTGACCATGCCCATGATAAAACCTCAATTTGTCAATCGTAATACTAGATCATACGATTTGTAGCGTTGAAAATCAATGTTTATGACGTCGATTGTCGTCTCAACAAAATTAACGCGATCAAAGCGCTGATGGCTTCAAAGGCGATAAAGAACGGCATCTTGCCATAAGGCATGCCGTCGAGCGGCAGGGCCGCAACGCGCGCCAGAATATAACCCCCGGTATAGGCCAGAATGAAGTAAAGCGCCGGGCGCTGCATATCAGCTTTGAAAAAACCGGCCCAAAATAGCAAGGCGGCACCGATTGAAACGCCGCCATATATACCGCGCATTTCATAAACGCCCATTGCGCTCATGGAAGGCGCGCCCAGCAGTTCCATAGTCGCATGGGGGTTGAGGAAGCTATAGAGTCCAAAGACCGTGAAAATGATCGCCTGCAGAAGTAAGAAAATTCGTGTCGCGTTCATTATTCAAATTCCATGATGACTTCATCCACGGCGAGGTTTTCACCTGGACCAGCATTGATTTTTGCGATCTTGCCTTTTTTCTCGGCCCGAAGCGTGTTTTCCATTTTCATGGCTTCAACGATGGCGAGCGCCTGTCCGTCCATGACCTCTTGACCTTCCTCGACCAAAATAGAGACGATCACGCCTGGCATGGGGCAGAGCAAGAGATTACTTGTATCCGGCGGGACTTTGATGGGCATGAGCTTGGCCAGCTCTGCGGCGCGCGGATTGCGCACGGCCGCCTTAAACTCCACGCCGCGGTGCCAGACTTTGAAGCCTTCGGCATAAGGCTCGACCCGGAAATTGAACGGATCATTGTCGATGGCTGAGTGCACAAGACGCTGACCCGGGGTCCAACTTGTGATGACCTCGAGCTCCAGCGCCGCCTTGTCCGTCGCGTCATCCATGGTGATAGTTCGTAGGCCTTTGTCGCCGGCAATATCAGCGGTGTAGTGATAAACCTCGTCATTGCTCACCCGCAATTCCACGGCCCAGATATCCGGGATATGGCGTTCATGGTTCGGCAGCGCGCCGGTAATTTCGGCGGCCCTGTGTTCTTTGATGTCGTGCATGAGGGCGCAGACGGCCGCGATTTTGCGGGCATGGCCGGAATTCACTTCGGCGCCCACAAACCCTTCGGGATATTCCTCCGCGATAAAGGCCGTGGTTATATCGCCGCGAATAAAACGGTCATGATCATAGACGGCCTGCAAGAAGGGAATGTTGTGGCCAATCCCTTCTAGTTCGAAATTATCCAATGCCTTACGTTGCGCGTTCAGGGCCACGCCCCGGTCCTCGCCCCATGTACAGAGCTTGGCAATCATGGGATCATAATACATGGAAATCTCGCCGCCCTCGAACACGCCCGTATCATTGCGGATGACCGCACCGTCGCTTGTCACGCCTTCAATGGGCGGGCGGTATCGGACAAGGCGACCAATGGACGGCAGGAAATTCCGGTAAGGATCTTCGGCATAGATCCGGCTCTCAATGGCCCAGCCATCCAGTTTCACATCCTCTTGTTTGATAGACAGCTTTTCGCCCTGTGCCGAGCGGATCATTTGCTCGACTAGGTCAACCCCGGTGATCAGCTCTGTGACCGGATGTTCCACTTGCAGGCGGGTATTCATCTCTAGGAAGTAGAAGTTTTTGTCTTTGTCGACGATAAACTCCACGGTCCCGGCGCTGTCATAATCCACGGCTTTGGCCAGCGCCACAGATTCCGCGCCCATGGCCTTACGCGTTTTCTCATCCAGAAACGG
>CALDSY010000129.1 GCA_937924355.1 uncultured Caulobacterales bacterium | reverse complement strand
AAGGCAATCTTTTCAAAGGCAGCGCCGCCCTGCTTGCGCTTGCCGACAATGTGCGCGAAATCAAGACTCTTTGCTGGTGCGGGCGTAAGGCAACCATGAACCTGCGCACCAATGCCGCTGGCCTGCCGATCACCGAAGGCGAGCAGATCGAAATCGGCGGCAATGACCGCTATATCAGCCTGTGTCGACAGCACTGGCGCGATATCAAAATCAATCGTACTAAAAGTTGATTATTTAATATAAGTTTATTGGACTTTTTCCGGCCTGCCGTTATTCAAATGCCATGACGAAATATATAAAACAACTCTGCGCATCATCGATCCTTCTAACTCTGGCCGGTTGCGGCGGCTCGGGGACGACCACAACAACGCCAACGACCGTTGCTCCACCACCACCGCCCACGTCGACAGATACGACGGGTCCCGCCCCGTGCGTAAATGGTATTGCGGCAACATTCCCCTGCGGCGGAATGAAACTACAAAAACGTATACCGCTTGCTGATATGGGCGGCGGCAGTGGCAATGATGTCTGGGGATGGGTCGATCCAGATAATGGTGATGAATATGCGCTGATGGGTATGACCAATGGCACCGCTTTTGTACGTGTTACGGACCCCGAAAACCCGGTCATTGTCGGGAGAATGGCAACGCAGACTATTTCCGCAACCTGGCGGGACATCAAAGTCTATAATAACCACGCCTATATTGTCGCTGACCGCGCGAATTCACACGGCGTGCAGATCTTTGATCTGACCCGGTTGCGCGGCGTATCCAACAATACGACGTTTTCTGCAGACGCCGTCTATAGCGGCATCGGCAGTGCCCATAATATTGCCATCAATGAAGCGACAGGGTTTGCTTATGTTGTCGGGGCATCTCAATGCGCTGGGGGCCTGCATATGCTAGATCTCGCCAATCCCGTCGACCCCGTATTTGTCGGTTGTCACTCGGACCAAGGCTATTCACACGATACACAATGCGTGGTCTATAGCGGTCCCGACACGGATCACACCGGCAAAGAAATCTGCTTCCGCTCCAATGAGGACTCGGTAAGTATTTCGGATGTAACAAATAAGAACGCGCCGGTTACATTATCGTCGGCGACCTACCCAAATTTTGGGTACACGCACCAAAACTGGATTGATGACAGCCAATCATTCTTGTTTGTCGGCGATGAATTGGATGAGCGCGACTTAGGCGTTGCGACAACGACCATCGTTATGGATGTGCGAGATTTGGACAATATTTCCTACGCTTATGGTCATGTTCAGTCCACAAGCGCCATTGACCACAACATGTATGTTGTCGGCAATCGCCTCTTTCAAGCCAATTACAGGGCGGGCCTTCGGGTATTAGAATTTGGCGACCTGACCGGCAACACACTCACCCAAGCGATGTTTTTTGACACTTGGCCCGATGATAATAATAGCGGATTTGATGGCGCTTGGAGCACGTATCCATTCTTGCCGAGCGGA
The DNA here is from genome assembly GCA_937924355.1 of uncultured Caulobacterales bacterium. Classification (GTDB taxonomy): domain Bacteria; phylum Pseudomonadota; class Alphaproteobacteria; order Caulobacterales; family Maricaulaceae; genus JACOMS01. Next base: position 2,336 of record CALDSY010000129.1, on the reverse strand, counting down.
AATATTCTGATCAGCGACATTAACCGCGGCTTGTTTATTGTCGCCGAAGAATAGGCTCTATTTCAACGTCACAATCTCTTCGGCCAAGGTCGGGTGGACGGCGCAGGTTGCGTCAAAATCCGCTTTGGTCAGGCCGCCTTTGATCGTGATCCCTAGAGCCTGAATGATTTCCGGCGTGTCGTCACCGACAAGATGAATTCCGATGACACGCTCTTTTTTGCCTTCGGTAATCAGCTTCATGAAACAGCGCTGCTCTTTCCCGGCCAAGGCATTTTTCATCGGCCGAAAGTTAGTTGTGTAGACTTTAATTTTGTCGCCATACTCCGCGCGGGCTTCTGCCTCATTTAACCCGACGACACCCACGGGCGGAATGGTAAATACCCCGCTGGCAATATTGGAATGATCATAGCCACGCGGCTTGTCATTGTAGACCGTATCCACAAAGGCCATGGCTTCTCGGATTGCCACGGGCGTTAGGTTCACGCGGTTGGTTACATCGCCAACTGCATATATATTCTTTGCCGCTGTCCGAGAAAATTCGTCGACAATAATCGCCCCCAAATCATCGACCGCGATGCCGGCATTTTCCAGCCCTAAACCAACTGTGTGCGGCTTGCGGCCTGTCGCCATGAATACGCATTCCGTTCCGATCTTGGACCCATCATCAAAACTGACTATCAAACCACCGGAAGATTTTTTGATCTCTGTAGGCGAAGCCGCCAACTTCACATCAATTCCCAGCATTTTTTGTTGATCGGTTACCATTTGCCGAACATCTTCATCGAAGCCGCGTAATAGCTTGTCTCCCCTATAGACCTGGGTTGTTTTGACACCGAGCCCGGCGAATATACCGGCAAATTCACTGGCAATATAGCCGCCGCCAATAATGACAGCTTTCTCCGGGAGATTATCCATAAGAAAAGCGTCATCAGACATGATGGCATGTTCGATTCCTTTGATCTGCGGCATCCAGGGCCGGCCCCCTACGGCGATCAATATGGTCTCGGCCGTGATTTCTTTTCCGGATGTTGTCAGCCGAACGGTGTTTTTATCGACGATTTCGGCACGCTCTTCAAACAGGTCGGCCCCGTTTTTAGCGAGAATATTGGCGTAAATTCCTGACAGGCGAGACACTTCGTTTTGAATATTGTCCCGCAGTGTCGCCCAATCAAATCGAATATTGTCGGCACTCCAGCCATAGCCTTCGGCAGCCTTGAAATTATTGCCATATTCGGCGCCGTAGACCAGGTACTTTTTTGGGACACAGCCGCGGACAACACAGGTTCCGCCCGGGCGGCTTTCTTCGGCAACGGCAACGCGCTTTCCCAGCTGCGCCACCATACGTCCTGCACGAACACCACCGGAACCTGCGCCTATGACAAACAGGTCGTAATCATATTTTGGCATAATTTATTCTCAGAATTTTGGGCCTCAGCCCTCGCGTTTAATTTCCATTATACGGTAGTGATCCGCTTCACCGACAATCACAACACTGGACAGGTCGATAAACAATCCGTGTTCGACCACGCCGGGAATAAGATTTAGCAGATGTCCCGTTTCGCCCGGCGAAGGAATGACCTCACACCGACAATCAACAATATAGTGACCGCCATCCGTGATTAAAGGTCCGCTTCCGTCCTGATTTTGCCGCAAAACGGTTTGGCCGTTTTTGCATCCGCTTTTTTGCAAGGCTACGTAAATTTGTTCGGCCGTTAATGTGACGCCGAACGGATCCACCTCGACCGGCAGTGGAAATGCGCCGAGTTTGTCGACCATTTTGGATTCGTCCACAATAACTACCATTTTATCTGACGCGGCGGCGATGATTTTTTCCCGCAAGAGACAAGCCCCCCCACCCTTAATCAGGGTGAACATGGGATCAACCTCATCGGCCCCATCCACAGTGAGATGGATACGGCTGACTTTATCTATGCCTATGAGAGGGACACCGTTTTCTTCCGCGCAGGCAGCGGTCTGTTTTGAGGTCGGAACGCCCTGAACCTTCAGCCCGCCGGCAACCCGTTCGCCCAAATGTTCGATAAAAATTTCAGCCGTTGAGCCTGAGCCCAATCCCAAAGTCATGCCATCCTGTACAAAATCTAACGCGGCCAGTGCGGCATTTTCTTTGGCTTGTGACATCAGCTATGATCTTTTCGTTTCCTTTGCGCTGCATGATAGCGCTTTGCCCAACCTTCTTTATTCACTTGGTCGGCGCGTGCAAGCGCTAATGCGTCCGGCGGTACATCTTTTGTGACAACGCCGCCGGATCCTAGGAAAGCCCCCTTCCCAATCGTTACAGGCGCCACAAGCGAAGAGTGGGTCCCGACAAAGGCCCC
>CALDSY010000128.1 GCA_937924355.1 uncultured Caulobacterales bacterium | reverse complement strand
GGTTTTAATTTAAAGCCCCAAGTCAGATAGCCATTTTTTATAGTCTTTTGTCTTCCTGAGTAGTTTAAACTGATGCCTCAATATAGAGGCCAAAACATTTCTCTTTTTGGGAAACTTCCCTTTGGCCATGTCATAGAGATTGGCTTTAGTTGTGGCCAGATCCGACATGGCCCGGAAAGGTTTATGGCGGGATTTTGACAGTGTCAGATCTGTAGTCTCGTTTTTGCCCGCATGCCAGTCTTTAGGAAGATAGGGATTATGGCCCATGGCCCGGGCGATCCCGATAATTTCAACGGCGCCGGATCCGAGCGCCGTTTCAGCCGTGGATTTTCGGGTAATCCCGCCTGTCACCATCAAGGGCATTTTGGCGACAGCCTCAATCTGTCGGGCAAATTCAAGAAAATAAACCTCGCGCAGATATGTGGAGCTTTTATTGTCCTGCTCACCCGCGCCGAACATAGCCGCACTTTCATAGGAACCACCTGACAGCTCGACAAAGTCGACGGCTTCCTTGTTCATATATTTAACGACCTGAAGGGCCTCTGTTTCGTCAAATCCGCCTTTTTGAAAATCAGAAGAGTTGAGCTTCACCGCCAGACCAAATGTCTCCGATGTGCTTTCCCGGATACGCCGGATGATTTCTAATAAAAATCGAGCCCGGTTTTCGAGGCTTCCGCCCCATTTATCCGTCCTGAAATTTGAGTTCGACGACAAAAATTGCGAGATGAGATAGCCATGAGCGGCGTGAATTTGCACGCCGTCAAAACCACAATGCTCTGCCGCAATGGCCGTCTCGGCAAATTTCTGAATAAGGTTTTCTATCTTGTCATTTGAAAGGGCTTTGGCTGTTCCGAACATTTTATTGGCCGGGCCTTGCACCTGAATGCGGGTTGCCGACGCCGAAACGACCTCCGTTTTCAAAGTTTTAAAAACCTGCCGCCCCGGATGGCTTAATTGCATGAAACAGGCCGCGCCCCCGGACTTGGCCGCGTCAGACCAAGTCTTAAATCTCTCTACACTATCTACGTGGCTGAGCGTCTCTCTCCCCAGATAAACGCCGCCCGGCCCGTGCATGGCATCGGGCACGACCATGACATTACCCGTAATAATGAGGCCTGGATGGCCATCAGCCCAAAATTGATACAGATTGCATAAATCCGTCCCCGGAAGCGCCCCATAATCGGCCAGGTCCTCTTCCATGGCCGCTTTGCAGATACGGTTTTGCAATATCACACCAGAGGGCAGTTTGAGAGGAGAAAAAAGATTGGACATGACTTTGCACTATCGCTTTTAGCAAATAGTAGCTATCGATATCAAAACCATTACTATCGATAAAACGTCATGTCTTTAGATATTCAATTTGTGCAATTTGAGTTCCAAAGCGGCACAATTATACCTACCCATTTTCATGATGAGGCCCAAATCCTGTTTGCACGATCAGGGACTCTGGAGCTCGGAATTGGATCCTCACTTTTCCTGTTGCCATCATCCCGTTTGGCGTGGATCCCGCCAAGGGTCGACCATAGTATCCGTATGAGAAGCCAGACCTTTTTGCGAACGGCCTATATTTCCAGTTCGGGTCATCACAAAACACCCGAGACCACACAAATCATGCAGGCGTCAGATTTATTCCGAGCCACATTGCTCCGACTGGCCGAGGATGACGACCTGACAAGGCCATTCAAATCCAAGCTGGAAGACTTATTGATGATGGAAATTACTAGTCTTAAGTCTGAAGCGTTTAACTTGAAACTTCCGAAAGATCTACGCGCCCGTAAAGTGGCCCGACACATAATAAACGAACCGGGGGCGAAGATCAGTTTTGATGCCTTGGCTCAAATTGCCGCCTGTAGCCCCAAAACCCTCGGCAGATTATTTCAAACAGAAACCGGTTTGACATTTAAACTCTGGCGCAGACATGCGAGACTATTAGCAGGGATTGAATACCTCGAATCCGGACATTCTGTAACCGAAGCCGCTTATTTTTCCGGCTATTCCACGCCCAGCGCCTTCACTGAAGCCTTTCGATTGACCTTTGGCTACCCGCCGTCCAGGGCTCAATAGGTCGCGACTTATTTAACGCATAGACTCCCCGGCAAACCCGCGTAAAAGCCCGTATGGCTATTCGCGATTTCACATTGCTGTTTGCGGTCTGCTTTGTCTGGGGGCTTAATCTGGTGGTCACGCGCTGGGTGGTGTTTGACGCCGCCGTGCCGCCTGTCTTTTTTGCGGCCATCCGGTTTCTGGGCGTGGCCGTCTGTCTGATCCCGTTTTTGCGGCCCATACCCAAAGACCTTAAAACGCTGTTTTTAATCTCTATGTTTATCGGCGCAGGGCATTTTGCCTTGCTGTTTATAGGACTGGCCAATGCAGAAGCCTCTGCGGCCTCAGTCGTTGGGCAGTTAGGCGTGCCCTTTTCAACCTTGATGAGTATGGTATTTTTAGGTGAAGTTGTTCGCTGGCGACGCGGGATCGGAATTCTTCTAGCCTTTATCGGCGTCTTGATCATTGCCGTTGATCCGGCCAGTTTTACGGTTTCCTTTGGCCTCGTCTATATCGCCGCTGCAGCTTTTATCGGCTCAGTCGGCGGCATATTGATGAAATGGATGACCCCCATATCCGCCCTGCAAATGCAGGCTTGGATTGGTCTGTTTTCCTTTGCACCGCTCTTTGCTTTATCCGCCTTTTTGGAAGCCGATCAATGGAACACTTATGTGGCGGGCAGCTGGATGGTCTGGGTCGCGACCCTGTTTGCGGTTGTCGG
>CALDSY010000127.1 GCA_937924355.1 uncultured Caulobacterales bacterium | reverse complement strand
AAAGCCTTGCTCAAGGCGATCAAAAATGCCGGAAAGCGGCTCCATGTTATCGTTGAGAATATGTTGGCGATTGCTTCGGTCGATAAGGATAGCAGTGTTTATATCGAAATGGTGGATGTGGTCGAGGAAACCAAAATCATCGTCGAGGAGTTTGTTCCAGATATGAACGACCGCAACGAAAAATTAAAACCTGACGGCTTGTTCTTGAGCGTAAATATGTTCAAGCATCCTGAATTGAAACCTCTTCAGGTCGGCAATAAAATTATCTTTAGATCCATAGTCCGCAATCTGTTTGACAATGCCATGAAGTTTACACCGCACGGCGAAATCGCCGTTCGTCTGAAGCCGCGTAAAGAAAGACCAGGGTTCCAATTAGAGATATCCGATACCGGACCTGGTATTGATGAAGAAAAAATCGATTCTTTTATGCGCCCCTTTGAACAGGCCGAAATGGGACTAGGCCGCAGTCACGAAGGGGCGGGTCTTGGGCTTGCTGTGGTACAAAAATATTGTGAACAATTAGGTGCCAAGATGAATATCAAAAGCACAATCGGGCAGGGCACTTGTATAATCATTGACTTCCCTGAACCCGCGCATGAGTCCCAAACAGGACGACTGTTAAAGGTCGCTTAGATCGCTTTTAAAAATAAGACTTTCGCCGCGCCCCATTGTCTATCGCTCAAAATCTCAAAGTTTGATAATTCCACCTCTTCTTCGGCGGCGACCTCGAGAATGACGATCCCGCGCTCATCGATCAAGCCAAGGGTGTTCAGCTTATTTAAAACTGGTTTCCAGAGGCCTTTATTATAAGGGGGGTCCATAAAAATATGTGTGAAAGGTCCGCGCAAGTTCCCGGGCGCGACTCGCAGTTTTGTAGCATCCTGGCGATGAAGGCGGCTGCATCCAAACAGGTTCATTTTTTCAATATTCGCGCGGATTGCCGCTCGCGCCTTGGGTTCGGTTTCCACAAACAGGCAAAATTCAGCGCCTCTTGAAAGCGCCTCAAGGCCTAATGCTCCGCTCCCGGCAAAGATATCGGCGACAATGGCGCCGTCTAAATCAGGAGCCCATTCTGCATGGGAGAGAATATTGAACAGCGATTCCCGGGTCTGATCGCTGGTCGGCCTTGTATTACGGCCTGACGGCGTTGCGATATTTCGCCCGCGTAATCTCCCAGAGACAATCCTCATTTGCGCGATTTTCTCTGGTTAGGTTTGCGCCGCGCCGGTCCAGAACCGGTTTTCGTATTGCTTGGCTTTCCCCGCCCTTTTTTAAAGCTAGATGGATTTCTATTTCCGGGCCTAATCCCTTTCTTGCCCTTATAACCGGGTTTCGGCTTTACGGGTTCTGGAATGTCAATCAAATGCCCCAACTGATCCCGCAAAACCCGAGTTTTGACTTCCTCAATCTGGCCCCGTTCGAGACTGGCCAGTTGATATGGGCCGTAAGATAAACGAATCAAGCGGTTCACTTTCAACCCAAAGGTCTCAAGGGCCCGGCGGACTTCGCGGTTCTTGCCTTCTCTTATGGCGACTAAGATCCAAGCATTATCTCGTTGCTGGCGTTCCAGCGTGGCTTCGATGGAACCGGTTGGGACGCCGTCAATGATGATGCCGTCTCGCAATTTGTCCAAGTCCGCTTGCTCGACTTTGCCATAGGCCCGGGCCCGGTAACGCCTAAGAAAACCTGTCTTTGGGAGTTCAAGCGCGCGCGCCAGGTCCCCATCATTGGTGAGAAGTAAAAGTCCCTCGGAATTCATATCAAGACGCCCGACAGACATGACGCGAGGCAGATCCTTGGGCAGGTTTTCAAATACGGTCGGCCGCCCTTCCGGGTCTTTATGGGTGGTTAAAAGCCCGGTTGGCTTGTGATAACGCCAGAGACGCGGGGGCTCTTTGGCCAAGACTTTACCATCATACTCGACTTTGTCTGTGTCCATTACATTAAACGCCGGCGACGAAAGGGTTTTCCCGTTGACTTTGACCCGACCCGCTTCGACCAGCTTTTCCGCATCCCGGCGCGAGGCAATACCGGCCCGTGCCAGAAACTTGGCAATCCGTTCGCCTTTTTTATCATTCTTGTTTTGCATAGATGCCATGACTTGACCAAAAAACCATATCAGTCAAACTGCGGGTAGATGACCGATGAAGATTATATGCGCGAAGCTTTGACTGAAGCCGAAGCTGCCGCCCGCCGCGGCGAGGTACCTGTTGGTGCGGTTATGGTCAATCCAAAGACTGGGGAAATAATCGCACGGTCGGGTAATGCGCCCATTGCTCTGGATGATCCCACGGCCCATGCCGAGATCCTGTGCCTGCGTGATGCGGGATATGCGCTCGGTAATTACCGGCTTTCGGGCATGACCCTTTATGTAACCCTCGAGCCGTGCACCATGTGCGCAGGCGCTATTTCCCATGCCCGTATCGGGCGGGTGGTCTACGGGGCACAAGATGTCAAAGGCGGGGCTGTGCATAATGGGGTCCGGTTTTTTGATCAGCCCACCTGTCATCACCGCCCCAATGTTAGCGGCGGGGTTCTTGCGGGCGATTGCTCTGAACGCTTGAAGTCCTTTTTCAAGGCCCGGCGGTAAATGCGACCAACATTGCGGGAATATGTCGCCGGTACGACAGAGCGGCCGCCCGTGATGAGTGGTATCGGCTGGGGTTACCTCTTTGGGGCGTTCGGGGCTGTTCTGTTTTCGCTGAAGGCCATTTTTGTTAAACTCGCCTACCAGCCCGTTGACGGTCTGGCGGCCAATCAGATTGACGCTATTACCTTGATGGCTATGCGACTGGGCTTTTCCATGCCGGTTTACCTGGCCATTTTTATGGTTGCCTTGCGGGCGAGGAAGTCCAGCGGCGCGGACATGCCAAAGCCGAGGCATATGATATTAGCGGGCTTGCTCGGTGTTATGGGATATTATGTCTGCGCCTTTCTGGATATTGAAGGCCTGAAATATGTCACAGCCCAGCTAGAGCGGCTCTTGCTGTTTACCTATCCAGTCTTTGTTTTGATCATGAGCGTGGTTTTTTTAGGCTACCGGCCCAAGCTTCTGTCGGTGATGTCCATCATTTTCGGATATTTAGGCATATTGTTGATATTTGCCAATGGCGACATTGCCACGGGCGAAAACCTCTGGCTCGGGACCGCCATGATTTTGGCCTGTGCCGTATGCTTCGCCGCGTTTCAGCTTTTGGCCAAACCTCTAATTACCCGGCTGGGCAGCACCGTGTTTACGTGTTGCGCGATGTTCTGTGCAGGGATCATGATTTTCACGCATCTTATCGTTCAGACCACATTGACCGGCGAGACCCAGTTTTCGGAGTTGCCGGGGCGAATCTGGATTTTGGGGTTGGTCCTGGCCATCGTCTCCACATTGATCCCGTCCTTTCTGGTCAATATCGCCATCCATAGAATTGGCGCGCAGGCCACGGCTACGCTGGGCTTGCTCTCACCAATTGCGACGGTATTCTTCGCTATCGCCTGGCTAGGCGAACCCTTTGGAGTCTATGATGCGATTGGCACGGCCATGACATTAACGGGTATCGGGTTTTACTCTTGGTATGCCCGGCGGGACCACGTCCCGGATCAGGTCACGCCTCCAAACAACCCGGCCGCCCGGCAGAGATAATAAATACCGACTAAAGTCACCAAATATTTGGTGTAGGATTTAAAGTTCACATCTTTCAAGCGCAGTAATATCCGCGTGCCAACAAATGTGCCGATCATAATGCAGGGAATTGCGGCAATAAAAAACCACCAAGGCGGTAACCCGCTGAGATTGGCCGCCATCCATAGGGGGATGCCGAAATAGATGATCTTGACCATGTGAGAAAAGAACATGGTGATGGCTTTGGTGGCGACGATCTGCTGACGTGTCATGGCGGTTTTGATATAGAAAAAATCCAGTGCTGGCCCTGCAACACCGGCCGAAATATTGAGCGCCATGATCATCGCGCCGCACAAAACCGCATGTGCGGGCCGCTCCGCGTCGCCGGCAAACAAGCGTCGTGGCAGCCACAATAAAAAGGGGAGAACCCCTAAAACAACAAACAAAAAGCGCTTATCCGGAACATAGGAAACAAACCCCAAAATAACGATGATCGGCAAAGCCCCAATGAAGTGATTGCGCAGGACATCCCAGCGGATATCTGACTTCAAAAGATAGGACCGATATGAATTAGAGACACTTTGCACAGCCCCGTGCACAACCATGGCTTCGGCCACGCCCAAGTAAAGCGTAATCACCGCCATGAAGATCATGCCGCCAGCCATGCCGAATATTCCGGAGATGCAGGCCGTTATTAAGGCCGCTAAAAGCATGATAATGACAGCGGGCATTGGGGTTTAGCATTGTGAGTCGGCGATTTTGTCTATGCCAAAATTCGTACTCCGTTGAAAAATCCTGCTTTGTGAAAATTACGAATCTAATTACGGCATTCTCAAATCTAAGAATCGCAAAAGCGTGTTAATTGGTGAATAGGGGGTTCTAATGGGACTTTTCGGCAAAAGCAAAAGCAGTGATCGTGACTACGATTCATATAGTAGTTACAAACCTGATACGCCCTACCAGGCGGATTATGAAGCCTCATTTGATGCAGAGCTTCCCGATATCGATGATCTGGGGCAGGCCAGAAATGCTATGGAAAGCTTCGCCGATGAGCTACGTGACAGTGCCGCCAAGCAACAATCCGCCATCAAACGGATTTCAACGCTCAACGGCGCCATTTCGAAAATGGAACTGGATATAAAAGCCCTGCGCCGGGTGCAGATCGAGAACAAGACACTGGGCAAGAGCGTTTCGGAGCTTGAATCAAAGCTGTCTCAAAAAACGAGCTGGGCAAACGAACTCGATGCCAAACTTAGCGAGTTGGAAAAGCGCCATGCTGAGACCCGAACCCATTTAGAAGAGTCCAAAGCCACTTTGGCGGCCTCTCGGGATACGGAAAGCCAGATCCAAGCTCAAAACGCCAATAATGAGCGGACAATCCGCGCTTTGACGGCGAAATTCCAGTCGGCCGAAGACAAGATCAATCACAATGACAACACGATCAATAAAATGCAGGACCGCTTGGACAATCAGAACGCCGAGCTGGCGCAGCGCGAACGGCAATTGGTTGAGCTGCGAAATACGCTCGAAGAAATCAACGAAAAATATGCACACAAATCGGCCCATAGTGATCAGACGACTGTCGAGCTGAAAAACCTGCGCGCCGATCATGCTGATCTGAAGGGCAAGCATGTTGAACTGACCGGTCAGCTGGAAAACGTTAAATATGATTTGACGACCCAGAAGAACGTTTTTGAAGATACGATCAAGCGCCGCGATGAAGAAAATCTCGCGCTGAAAACCCGTATCGATCAACTTGATACACAAATCCGTATCAAAGAAAACATGGCGTCCCACTTGGATCAGGAATTTATCAGCCTGCGCAATGCCCTCGTCAATGAACGTGACCGCGCCGAGAGCCTTGAAGATCGGCTGCGCCTCAAGTCCGAAGAGTTCGACCGTTCGTCCAAGGCCTTGTCCAAGTCCAAGGTCGAGTTTGAGAGCTTGAATTCTAAATTCTCGACGACGCTGGAAGACTTCGATAATCTTCGCAAGATCAATCAGCAAATGCGGGAGAAGCTAGAGAAGTATGCCTCAATCACAGGCATCAGCTCAGGCCAAAGCATTATCCAGTCAGAGATATTTTCAACGGATAAGACTGTTGACGATTCACTGAATGTGACCCGTCTCAAGAAATCCAGCTAAGAGAGTTTCATTCTGAATTTACTCACGTCCGAGTAAAAAATTGCCCCGCTCAGTCAAATGGGTGGGGTCTTTTTTTTGTGAACGGATAGAATGCGGAATAAATTAAAGGATAGACTGACCGGTCTTTTCCCAATCCTTCAAAAACGCGGCTAAGCCTTTGTCGGTCAAAGGATGGTTGGCTAGGTTTTTGATCACATTGGGCGGGGCGGTCATCACGTCAGCGCCGACAAGGGCGCATTCTTTGACATGATTGACGCTGCGGATAGACGCTGCAAGGATTTCTGTTTCATATCCGTAATTGTCATAGATCAGACGGATGTCCTCGATCAATTGCAGACCGTCCAGCGTAATGTCGTCCAGCCGGCCTATGAAAGGCGAGATGAATGACGCGCCGCATTTGGCCGCTAGCAAAGCCTGATTGGGTGAAAAACATAAAGTGACATTTGTTGGAATTCCTGCCTTGGATAGGACTGAACAGGCTTTCAGTCCGTCCATAGTCAGGGGCAGTTTCACACAGACATTATCAGCAATTTTTCTAAGCTCTTTGCCTTCTTTGATCATGGCATCCGCCTCAACCGCCGTCACCTCAGCGCTAACCGGCCCTTCGACCAGAGCGCAGATTTCGGCGATAACTTCTTTGAAGTCACGGCCGGATTTGGCAATAATAGATGGGTTGGTTGTTACCCCGTCCACGAGCCCAATGTCGTTAAGCTCGCCAATTTGTTCCAAATCTGCACTATCGACAAAAAATTTCATAAGGTACTCCGAGAGATCAGCTGAGTCGCTTTTAAGCCCGAGACTTAACACAGATTATGCCTGCGAAAAACGCACAAGTCCTGTTTCCCGTCAATGTAGATGGTCCTTTTGACTATCTCGTACCTTTTGACGTGGATATCTCGGTGGGTGACTTCGTTTTCGCCCCCATCGGGCAGCAATTCAAGCTCGGTGTCGTGTGGGGCATGGGGGAAGCTGAAGCCGGGCGCAATCTCAAATCCATCGCCGAAAAGAAGTTCTGCCCGCCTTTACCCGAACATGTTTTGAAATTTGTCGACTGGGTCGCCAAATATAATTGCGCCTCACCGGGCATGGTATTGCGTATGGTGCTTAGTGCCCGCAAGGCGCTGGACCCAAGCCCCATCGTCACCCAGTTCACGCCTAAATCCGAAATCCTGACAAGGATAACGCCGGCGCGGCGGCTCATTCTGGACAAAGGCGGTCCGTTTCCAGCGCGGGCCAGCACAATTGCAGAAAGAGCAGGCGTGAGCGCGGGCGTGGTGCGCGGCTTTGCTGACGCGGGTGGTCTATTGGCCGAAAGCCTGCCGGTTGATCGGCCTTTTGATGTTCCGGATCCCGAGCAAACGGGTCTTGAGCTATCACAGGGCCAGGCTGATGCTGCAGACAAGCTCCAGCAATTTGTAAGGTCATCAGGCTTTTCAGTAACGCTTCTGGATGGGGTGACCGGATCGGGCAAAACCGAAGTCTATTTCGAAGCTGTCGCCGAAGCCCTGCGAGCAGGCCGGCAGGCGCTGATCCTTGTGCCGGAAATCGCGCTGACCCAAGCCGGGCTGAAACGGTTCGCCAAACGCTTTGGCGCGGAACCCGCCGCTTGGCATTTCCAGTTAGGCGAGGCGGAACGCCGCCGGGTTTGGCGCGAAGTTGTCAATGGCCGGGCGAAACTCGTGGTGGGCGCGCGCTCATCTCTGTTCTTACCTTTTCCCAAACTAGGTCTCATTGTTGTCGATGAAGAACATGACACCTCCTATAAACAAGAAGAGGGCGTCATTTATAATGCCCGGGATATGTCGGTCGTGCGCGCCAAGCTGACGGGCGCAGAT
>CALDSY010000126.1 GCA_937924355.1 uncultured Caulobacterales bacterium | reverse complement strand
CTTCGCCATCTGCTGGGCGGACATTTCCGATGGGCGGTTTGAAGTGAGCCGTCTTCCCGAGGACCGCATCGCCAGCGAAATCATGGCCATCGCCCCGCGAGAGCTGGTCTTGCCAGAAAGCCTGTATCAAACGCCGGATCTGATGGCACAGTTAAACCTGCCCGCGGGCGCATTCACGCCTTTGCCAAAATCAAAATATGACGCCCGCAGCGCCGAGCGCCGGATCAAGGAAACATTTGGCGTTGCCAGCCTGGACGGATGGGGGGATTTCTCCCAGGCTGAGCTCTCTGCCGCCGGAGCATTGCTGGATTATCTCGAACTCACCCAAGCGGGCAATCCGGTCCGGCTGTCGCCGCTACGTCAAAAATCGGCCACCGGCTTTATGGCCATAGACCCAGCAACCCGATCCAGCCTCGAAATTGACCGAACGCAACAAGGCACCCGCAAAGGCTCGCTGCTGGCCGTGATCGACCGGACGATTACAGGGCCTGGCGCGCGCCGACTGGCCGATCATATTGCTCGCCCCTTGCTTGATATCACCACCATCAGGGAGCGGCTGGACGTCGTGGAATGGTTCACAAATAGGGAAACGCTTCGAGAGGATGTTCGTCAGTCCCTGAAACAAAGTCAGGACATGGCGCGGGCAGTCAGCCGCCTGACCTTGGGCCGGGGCGGGCCGCGCGATATCCAAGGCATCAACCGGGCTATACAAACCGGTATTGATATTCGGAATTTGGTCGGCGCTGATACAGATCTTCCGGCGCACCTCACTTCCTGCGCCGCTGCATTCGAATTGGATGACACTATCGCCAAACTGCGCGGAGATATTGAAACGGCTTTCAAAGCTGACCCCCCTATGATGGCCCGGGATGGCGGCTACATCCTGCCGGGCTGGGACGCGGATCTGGACACATTTTTACAGCTGCGCGATGACAGTCGGCGAATTGTTGCCGGTCTGCAGGCCCAATACGCTGAAATGGCGAAAATTCCGTCTCTGAAGATCAAACACAATAATGTTCTGGGTTACTTCGTTGAGGTGACCCCCAAATATGCTGATCAGATGCTGGCCGATAAAGACGGACCGTTTATTCACCGGCAGACCCTGGTCAGCGGTGTGCGCTTTACCACGACCGAACTGGCCGATTTGGACAGCCAGATTGCCAGCGCCGCCGACAAGGCCCTGGCCCTCGAGTTGGAAATATTCGAAACTTTTGTGACCCGCATATCCGAACAGGCCGAGACCTTGCGCGGCATGGCGGCGGCCCTGGCTCTGCTGGATGTCCACAGCGCGCTGGCCGAATGGGCCGTTGAAACCAAAGCCGTGCGTCCCATCATTGATGAAAGCACAGAGTTTAAAATCACAGGCGGGCGACATCCGGTCGTCGAAGCGGCCCTCAAGTCAGAGGCCGGGTCCTTTACGGCCAATGATTGTCAATTGGATGCTGCGGCCAAAAACGGCGCGCGCCTGACCTTGATCACCGGGCCCAATATGGCCGGTAAGTCGACCTATCTTCGGCAGAATGCGCTTATGTTTATATTGGCGCAAAGTGGGAGCTTTGTCCCCGCGAGCCAGGCAAAAATCGGGATTGCCGATAGTCTGTTCTCTCGCGTCGGGGCCAGTGATGACCTTTCCAAGGGCCGCTCGACCTTTATGACGGAAATGATCGAGACGGCGGCCATTTTAAATCTGGCCGGGCCAAGAAGCTTTGTCATTCTGGACGAGATCGGACGAGGCACCGCGACGTTTGACGGACTTTCTATTGCATGGGCCACAGCCGAACATTTGCACGAAATAAACCTCAGTCGCGCCTTATTTGCGACCCATTATCATGAGTTAACTGATCTGGTTGAAAACCTGTCCGGGGCGTCCAATGCGTGCCTACGGGCCAAAGAATGGGACGGCGAATTGATATTCCTGCATGATGTACAGCCCGGCGCCGCCGACAAGTCCTACGGTGTGCAAGTGGCCAAACTGGCTGGTCTTCCAGAGATGGCCGTGACGCGAGCGCGTGATGTTTTGACCCGCCTGGAAGACAGTCACGACAGCGCCCAAGACCGCTTAGGCGGCCTTCCTTTGTTCTCGGCGGCGCAACCTGTTGTCAAATCCGAACCTTCAGATATCGACAGAGCCATTGCCGGACTCGATGTGGATGATTTGTCCCCGCGGGCCGCGCTGGATTTGTTATACGAACTCAAGGCCAAATCCAACAAGGCTGGAAAGCAATAGCTATGGCCCGCCGCCCTCTCTTTAAACGCAAAGCCCGCAAAGCTTCGGTTATCCCTGCGCGCTCTGGTGCGCCTAAAAGCGGGATCAGTCTCATTGATCTGAAAAAGCAATTGGCTGCTCTCGGCGATAATCCTGAAAAAAACCGAGGGGAAGTCTTAGAGCTTTTGAAAACCACCCGTCAGGACGCTATGGATAACGCGGTGACCCTGTTTGAACGCGGACGGCACGGCGGGATCGAAACCGCAAGGTTGATCGCCAATATCCATGACCGGATCATCAAAGCTTTGTTTGACTTCACAACCCGTTTCGCCATCGAAAAACCCGGTAAGAAAATCCCGGTTTTATCCGTCTGTGGGGTCGGTGGATATGGCCGCGGCGAGATGGCACCCGGCTCTGATCTGGATTTGTTATTTTTGGTGCCCGATAAAAAAGGGGCTGACTACGCCGAGAAAGTCACCGAGTATATTTTATATATACTTTGGGATATGGGGCTGAAAGTTGGCCAGTCTATTCGGACCATCGACCAAAACATTCAAATGGCCAAAACGGATCAGACCATTTTAACCGCCCTGCTTGATCTTCGCCATATTAGCGGCAACAAGGATCTGTCCAATCAACTTTTCACCAAGTTTCGTAAAAACGTAGCCAAAGGCAAAGGGCGGAGTTTCATAGCCTCCAAGCTTGAGGAACGCGATATTCGTCATGCCCGTGAAGGGAATTCGCGCTATGTTATTGAGCCTAATATCAAAGAAGGTAAAGGGGGGCTTCGTGACTTACATGTTCTCTACTGGATCGCTCGCTTTTTGGATGTAGACGGCAAGATTACGGACGCTCAGAAACCGTCCAGCTATGTGGATATGGGCCTATTCGACAAAGCCGCCGCAACCCGGTTTGAACGGGCCGCAGATTTTCTGTGGCGGGCCCGCATTCATTTGCACCTAACGGCAGGACGGGCCACCGAGACTTTGAGCTTTGATCGCCAAACCGTATTGGCCCGCAAAATGGGTCATGCCTCCGGGGCCATCGAAGAAGCCGTGGAAGGCTTTATGCGGGAATATTTTAGAAACGCCCGCGAGGTCGGGGCTCTCACCCGAATTGCCTGCGCCAAACTCGAAGCCGATAATTCCCTGCGCCTGCCCAAAGGGCTGGATAACTACCTACCCTATTCAAAGCGCAAAATGAGTGAGCCCGATTTTATTTTGGATCATGGACGTCTTATGTTCAAAGACCCCATGACGATCAGAGAAAACCCTTCGCTGATCCTGCATCTATTTGACATCGCCGGGCGGCGTAATCTGGACATTCATCCGGATGCCCTGTCAGCTTTGGATTTTCGGCGAAATCTGATCGACAATAATTTCCGCAAAGACCCGGTCAATGCGGAGATTTTCCAAAACGTCCTTCTCAAGTCCAAAGCCCCGTTTGCAACTCTAAAGGTCATGAATGACTCAGGCGTATTAGGGCGTTACCTTCAAGAATTTGGCGGCATCGTGGGACGAACGCAGTTTAATATGCACCACGCCTATACGGTCGATGAGCACACGCTGCGTCTGGTCGATCATTACCACAATCTCGAATATGGTGCCTATCAGGAATCGCTCCCGATCCTCACCGAGATCGTGAATGGGTTCTCAGGTGAACAACGTTTATGTCTCTATCTGGCCTGTCTGCTGCACGACACAGGCAAAGGCAAAGGCGACCAGTGCATCGAAGGGGCGCAACTGTCGCGCCGGGCCTGTCGCCGTATGGATCTGTCCATGGAGATCAAAGACACGGTGTCTTGGTTGGTGAGGTCTCATCTGGATATGAGCGAAACCGCTCAGAGGCGCGATATATCAGACCCGGAAACCATTGCCGATTTCGGGACGATGGTCGGCTCCCTGGCGCGCCTTCAAATGCTATACGCCCTGACCGTGGCGGATATCAAAGCCGTAGGCCCCGGAGTCTGGAATGACTGGAAACGCAATCTCTTGCGTGAGCTTTATCTCGCGACCGAAGCCTTTCTCGAGGGCAAAGAGGAACTAGAGCCCGCCGCTAAGGCTGCCGCATCCCAGCAACAATTAAACGACCACCTGACCGAGGAAATGGCGGATCGCATCCTACCCATTACCGAGGAATTGGGGATCAATTATTGGCGCGGCTTCACCATGACGGCACTCGTCCGGCACGCCCGCTTCTTTGATAGCGTCGCCGCGTCCGGGCTTGATTACGGCGTTCATACCCGCGTGCACAAACCGGATGATATTACCGAGCTTTGGGTATTGACCCGGGATAGATTGGGATTGTTTGCTGATCTTGCCGGTGTGATCTCGTCTTGCGGGGCGCAGATTGTTGGCGCGCGATTGCATACGGGTGATAATAATCGGGTCATGGATGTTTTCTATCTCCAAAACACGGAAGGCCTAGCCTTTGGTCGAAACAATTCTCATCAAACCGACAATCTGCGTCAGCGTATCACTAAAGTCATTTCCGGAGCGGTAGAAGACATCACCGTTCCGGCGGCCAAGATCAGCCGGCGCGCCGCGGCCATTCCGGTCACCCCGTCGATCAAATTTATCGAAAAAGGCGTGCGTGACGATCAAACCATCATCGAAATCGAAGGCCGCGATAGACCCGGGCTTTTGTTTGCCCTCGGGAATACGCTGTTGCAGGAAAATATTTCTGTCCTGTCCGCCCATATCGAAGTGGTCGGAAACAAAGCGATTGATGCATTTTATGTGGCCGGACCGGATGGACGCCTAACATCCAGCCAGAAAAAGCGGCTGCGCCAAAAGCTCCTTGAGATTCTTGAGCTGCCGCAAAAAGCGAAAGCGGCATGAAACTCATTCGTTCGACCGCCATCATCAGTTTCTTTACGATGATGAGCCGTGTCTTGGGTTTGGTCCGGGATACGCTCATGGCTAATTATTTGGGCGCGAGCGTGGTCAATGACGCGCTGATCACGGCGACCAAACTTCCCAATTTGTTCCGGCGCATGTTCGCCGAAGGTGCGTTTAACGCGGCTTTTATACCGCTTTATGCAAAACGGATCGAAAATGACGACAAGGATAAAGGCGAG
>CALDSY010000125.1 GCA_937924355.1 uncultured Caulobacterales bacterium | reverse complement strand
TGACGCCTAAACCCCAAGATTGCAAAACTATGAAAGATGTCCGGCAGGGCGTCGATTTGCTGGACCGCGAATTGGTCCGCCTTTTGGTTATTCGTCAAGGTTACATGGACGCCGCCGCCCGGATCAAACAAGATCGCGACGCAGTCTATGACGCAGAGCGCATAGAAGACGTTGTCTCAAAGGTTCTGGAAACCGCCAAGGAATCCGGCCTCAATCCCGAAATCGCCGAGCCCGTCTGGCGCAAGCTTATCGAGCGATGTATCGCCCATGAGTTCGAGGTCTGGGACCTGATCCGGGAAAGCAAAAAAACAGGCTGACTTACGCCGTCCGGCTGATCACAAGCTTGGTAATTGCCGCCTCATATTCTTCTTCGAGCTGATCCACATAGTCAGATGTTTTCATCCGCTTATCGATGGCCCCGATACCCTGCCCGCAGCCCCAGATATCTTTCCAGGCCTTGGCGTCTGAATTACCACCGGACCCGAAGTTCATTTTGGACGGATCACTTTCCGGTAGATTGTCCGGGTCAAGACCTGCCGCCTCAATAGATGGCTTGAGATAGTTCCCATGCACGCCCGTGAACAGGTTTGTATAGACAATGTCCTCGGCACCATAATCAACGATGGCATCTTTATATCCATCCACCGCATTGGCTTCGTCCATGGCAATGAAAGCAGACCCGATATAGGCTAGGTCTGCGCCCATTGCTTGAGCGGCTGCAATCGCGCCGCCATGGGCCATGGAGCCCGATAGCGCCAAAGGCCCATCAAAAAACTTACGGATTTCCTGAATAAGCGCGAACGGTGACAGACCGCCTGCATGGCCGCCTGCGCCCGACGCTACGGCGATGAGGCCATCGGCGCCCTTCTCCAGCGCCTTTTTTGCGAAGAAAAGATTGATAACGTCGTGAAGAGTTATGCCGCCATAAGAGTGTATAGCTTCGTTCAGATCCACGCGGGCGCCCAAAGACGTAATCACGATCGGCACTTTAAACTTTACGCAGGCTTCAACGTCATGTTCGAGGCGATTATTGGAGCGGTGTACGATCTGATTAACCGCGAAAGGCGCAGAAGGCCTGTCGGGGTTCTTTTCGTCATATTCTGCCAGCTCTGTCGTGATCTGGTCGAGCCATTCATGCAAAACGGGCTCGGGCCGGGCGTTCAGCGCAGGGAAAGACCCGACAATCCCGGCCTTGCACTGCGCGATGACGAGTTCCGGACCCGACACGATAAACATGGGCGAGCCGATGAGCGGGAGACGCAAATTTTGTAAAATTGGGGGCAATGCCATGGGAGAGACCTCTTAGAAATTTGGCTTATGTCTATATGAAAATAATTTCATATCAACTGACAAGGCATGAAAACATGCTGATTTTAGCTAATCTTCAATTTTGAATAGGCCAGCCCCTATTGCCAAAGGCCGCGATGAACGGCAAGATTAGATTATGGTAGGACTTATTCACCGCACATCGGTCGCACTAGCGAAAAAATTTCTCCCGGACCCCATGGCTTTGGGCCTGAAAGAGAACATCGTCATTCGGCAAACACCCACAGACGGTCAGATCAAGAAACACAATATCACGGTGGAAACGTTTCAGGACCGCCCTGTTTTTGTTTTTGACGCACCCAAAAACGGCGCCCCTTTGCTCTATTTCTGTCATGGCGGCGGCTTTATCACCGGCATGTTCAAAGAATATTATGAAGCCGTAGGTCGCTTGCAGAAAAAAGTGGGTATTCCAGTCATTTGCGCAGACTATCCCATGCCGCCGGAGACCGATGCGCGGGGGTTGTTGGATTTCAATTTGGCGTGTTTCCGGCATGTACGGGAAACCTATCCAGACTCGCCGATTATCATTTCAGGCGATAGTGCCGGAGGGCATATGACCCTGACCCTAACCCAGGCTTTGACGCCAAAAGAGCGCGAAGCTGTTTCGGCTATTTTCCCGCTCTTCGCTGTTACGGATATGAGCCGCCCTTTTGACGACGCGCCTTATCACAAAGAAGAGGCGCTCTTGAAAAAGAAAAACATGGCCGGCGTGCGAGATCGTTTTATCGGCGCGTTTGATAAAAAAGACCCGATTATCAGCCCTCTTTACGGAGACGTGAACAATCTCCCGCCCGTACATATTTACTCTGCCGACAAAGACCCGCTCTATCAAGACAGCCTGGATCTGGAGGCCGCGTTCAAAGCCAATGGGCAAGAACATACCCACCATATCTTTGAGGGTTATGGTCACGACTTTATCCTGTTCTTCCCAACGCCGGACGGCAAGAAAGGACTGGCGCGCCTGGCAGGACATATGCGAGCAAGCCTCAGCTTGAAGTAACGCTGAATGGTTAGTTTCAATAAACTCATCTCGCACCGCTTTCGGGGCTTCGCGCCACAGGAAAATACCATTGCCGGACTGATTGCCGCTTTGGATTTCGGCGTACAGATAGTCGAGTTCGATATTCGAGTCGCCGGTTGCGGTACACCTCTGATATATCATGACGAATACGCTTTGGATAAGAATGGAAATAAGCGTTATTTATCAGACGTTTTCGCCAAAGACCTGAGTAGTATTGGGGGCACATTTTCTTATATGCCGTCAGTTGACGCGCTGTTTGAAGCTGCCGCAAAACACCGCAATAATACGTGTCGTCTTTTGATTGACATAAAGGACTTCGGATTCGAGGAAGAGATCAACGCCCTCGTCCATTTGCACGGCCTGCAAGACCGCTGTGTCTATGTGTCGTGGGTGCCCAATGTGCTTTATCGCATGGCCGAAATCGCGCCGCATATTCCGCTATGTCTTTCGCACTGGCCAGGCAATCCCAATGCGCAGGTTCGAGCTTTGCACGGCGTCCATGACGCGCCAGACGGAATGATCCCGCGCCTGCCCGGAGACTACTTTCACGGCGAGCGTTCGGGCTGGTTTGTGTCCGGCGGGCTGCGCGGTGAGCTGAGAAATCTGATTGCCAAAAGCGGGGGCTCTGTTTGCTTGCCCGTGGACATGCTCGACGCTGACCTGATCCAAGACTACCAGAAAGACGGCATCGAAGTTTCAGCGTTTTCTTTTATCGATTGGAAGACGATGACGGACTATGCGAGCCGTTATGGCCTCAACGAATATTTTATCGACAACAAAACTGTCTTCGATGAACATCCCGCTCGGTTCCGCCTGGCCAGCTATGGCACGCTCGCCCCAGGCCGGAGCAATCATCACATTATGGACGGCATGACCGGGACATGGTCAGAAGGCTTTGTGCGCGGCTTTATCCGGCAAGTCATGTGGGATGAGAAAAACGGCTATCCGGCTCTAACACCCAATCCAAACGGCGAGAAAATCCCGGTCCATATATTTGAGAGCCGCGACCTTCCTGATCATTGGGCACGGCTCGATGCTTTTGAGACCGATGAATATGCAAGAATAATTCTCCCCATTGAAACCGAATCCGGTGTAATCGAGGCGTCTATATACAAATCCAACCACAAAGGCTGAAATGCGCCACGTTAGTGATACCGTTCCGATCGAACCTATTCAGAAAAATCCGCGGTTCGGGGAGCAATATCCACGCTGGACAAATAAGAAATGGCCGACCCCTAAGGCTTTCACCAAAGGTCATCCCTACCATATATATAAGTTCTACCGGGAAAGCGCGCCGGTTTCTTGGACGCCAATTAAGGGCATGCGCGGATTTTGGTCTGTTGTCCGCTATGAAGATATAAAAAATGTGGAGGTACAGCCGGACATATTCTCCAGCGAAAAAGGCTCCATCCATATGGGCGGCATGGATGTCCCCAAGCAAATTCCGCAACAGCTCTACACGGCGTCTCTTGATAATCTGATCAATCTGGATGCGCCGCGCCACATGGAATTGCGCATTCAACAAAAGGATTTCTTTATTCCGAAATTCGTCGCCACTCTGACCGAAAAAGTTGGTACCCACATTGATAGCTTGCTGGATAATCTCGAGGCCGAGCTGAACAAAAACGGCGAAGCGGATTTTGTCAAAATTTTCACCGAGCAAGTCCCCCTGTTTACGCTCTGTGAAATGCTGGGCGTCGACGAAGAAGATCGTCCGAATATTATTCGCTGGATGCACTATCTGGAAATGTCACAACAAGTAGCAGTGCATCCCATCCGAACCCTGCTCTCTGACCCGCGTTTTATTGGGCGGTTCAAAACTAATGTTCTCGAGATGTTTGCTTATGGCAAACGGGTTATGGAGGAACGCCGGGAAAATCCCCGTCACGACCTTTTGTCGATTATTGCCAATTCAACGCTCGAGGGTGAAAAGCTTTCACAGGAATATATGGACGGCTCTTGGCTGTTGATTATTTTCGCCGGCAATGACACGACCCGGAACTCTCTTTCCGGGACCATGCGTCTACTCACCCAATTCCCAGAGCAAAAACAAAGATTATTGGACGACCGTTCGCTCATTCCCAATATGCTGCAAGAATCGCTGCGCATGACCTCCCCCGTCATTCATATGCGCCGGACCGCCACGCAAGACACAGAACTTAACGGCCAAAAGATCGCCGAAGATGAAAAACTGATCCTTTGGTATGGGGCGGCGAACCGCGACCCGGATGTATTCGAAAATCCGGACCAGTTCGATATTACGCGGGCCAACGCCAGTAAACATCTGGCCTTTGGGCACGGTCCACACAAATGCCTGGGCAGCCGGGTGGCGCAGCTGCAACTTCGTCTGTCTTTTGAAAAAATTCTCGACCGCTTCCCGACCCTGCACTGGACGGGCGAGCAAAAAATCGCGCCCAATAACTTTGTCCACGGGGTGCAGAGTTTGAAGGTAAAAATTTGATCGGGAAAATCAGTCAATATATTCCCATGCCTATCCAGATTACCTGGGTGGGATTGATCACATTGATTGCCGTTTTAGCCCTGATGGGGTTTACTATGCATTTATCTGGGCTAATCGATCCTTATTGTCATCCGCCTGACCATCCATCCGAATTTTATCCGGAGTGCCAGCCCTGCCGTTTAAACTATACTGTTTTTGGCGTTTACGATGTAAGTGCCTGTTCCAACCCCTTCAAATTATTATTTCTGATTTTGATCGCTTCTGCAAAAATTGTTGTGGCAGTCCCGGCTATGCTTTTATATGCCCTTGTTGAGCCATTGGCCAGTATTCACAAATCTGCACCCCGCTGGATATTGGGAATTGCCGCTGCATTGTTCTTTTCCTGGCGAATTCGTAAAAACTTAAAGAGAGGCTTATCGAAACGTGCGTGGTTTCACCGGACATCCTGGATGACTATATTGGTCTTGAGCCTAATTTTAGCCTTAAGTTGGGGACCATGAAAGGGTAGCGCTTGGGACTATCCAACTGATTCTATGAGACTCTTTTGTCATTGATTTGCCGCCCGGCGCCCACCTTACCAATCCCTCACAAACCGGTCACCTAAACGTAATTTTTGATTCACCCTTCATTAACCATGTGAGTCAATCATTTTTGTGAGGAGGGAATCGGTAGTGAACAAAAGGAATGGTAAGACGATGAAAAATTATTACCTCTACATTCTTGGTGGTCAGGATTATGGCCCCATTTTTATCGAGTCCGTACATGACCTAATCGGTCGTATTTTGGAACATAAGCGCGGGCATTTGTCCGTGGAGGCTCACCGGATTGATCGGCTTCTATATGTGGAAAAACATCCATCCAAAGAAGCGGCGGAAAAACGGGTTGAAGCGCTGCAAAATGCGTCCCGGGTCTGGGTCGATGCCTTGATTGAACGGCAAAATCCGGACTGGCTGGACTTGGCGGTTTCCGACCCCGCCCAAGGCAAAATAGCCGCCTAGGATATCGCTAAGATGTACGCTTAAGACGATCAGCGGTTCGTAATCGGCATGGGTTTAAAACATCGTAGAGCGTCATTTTGTACCCACAAAGCCTCCCAATTTCTGACATATTGGACTGGAATAAAGGGGCATGAGTCGTTTGCATATTAAGACCGGATTACTGGCTATTCTCATTGGACTGAGCCTGTCGGCTTGCAAAAAGTCCAAGGTGACCGAAGAAGAACCACCCAAGGCTGTCATAGACGTGCCTGCTGTGGATACATCTGTCACATTGGCTCCGCCGGCCCCTAAACCTATCGCTCCGGTTTTAGAGAAACGCGGCGCTTATACAGTAGATACGGCGCGGGATTGTGACGGCTATCCCCGCATGAAATTATCGACACCGGAAGGACTATGTATCGGTTTGGTCGTGAGTGCTGAGACGCCCACCACAGATGGCAGTCGGGGACTGATATTCCCACGGGATATCGTCTTCCCTCGACCCGAACACAAGTTCTCAGACGAATTCTATCTCACCGATATGGGGGGCTGGAGCGAGAACCGGGGCCGGGTTTTGTTATACGCTTTCGGAAAAGGGCTGGAGACCGCCATTCAAGGGCTCAACCTGCCTCATGCCATTGAGTACGGGCCAGACAATCACATCTATGTGGCCGAAGCCGATCAGCTCATAGCCTTCAAACCGCCGCCCGCGAAATATGATGGATTTAGCTATAATAGCGTCATTACCAACTTGCCCTATAAACCCCGCGGACAGAAACATCTTCACCCGCTCAAAGCTTTTACCTTTTCCGATGACAATACACTTTGGATAAATTCTGGCTCTTTGTCAGATCGTTGCCTGAGCTCTGTCCCGCAAGGGTGGTGCCAAGAAAATGAAGACACTGCCGCCGTTCTGAATTTCAGAAAAAATGGGCGATTTTGGGAAGCCAATCCCGGGGACAATGTGCGAGGCCTGCGCAATTCCATGGGGCTCGCCACTCATCGTTCGGGGACGGTTTTACAGGTGGAAAACGGCGCGGACTTTAAAGACGCAGGCAGCCCCTATGAAGAGATCAACCGGATTGATGTGGTTGAGGGAAAGCCGCGCTTCTATGGCTGGCCCTATTGCTTTGACCGGGATCTGCAAGATCCGGTCTGGGGCCCCGCCATCGGGTTTAATTGTTCCACCCATAATCCGGACTACCGGCAACCCATCGCCCTACTTCCGCCTCATGGGGCTCCGCTGGATCTGTTATATGCCCAAGCTGGTACGCTGAATTTTGATACCGAACAATTGATCGTGCCGTTACATGGCTACCGGGAGACAGCCCACCGAATCTTGTATTTTGATGTGGACGCAGAAGGCCTCCCTGTTGGCGACGCCAAAGAACTGGTCTTTGATTGGACAGCCAGCGAGTCAGGTCCCCGCGGCGCGCCGGTTGGTCTGACGGTCGGGCCGGACGGCGCCATCTGGGGCGTAGAAGACAAAAACAAAACTGTCTTTCGCATCGCCGTGGATCAATATCCGCCGCAGGATTGGAATGACACATCAATCGCAAAACCCGTTGCAATGGACCGAGCCTATCCGGATTTACAGGCCCGCATTTTCAAACCCAATTGCGCCGCTTGTCACACAGAGTTTTCAGGCCCGCCCGAGCGCTCATTTCAAGCCCTACACCAAATTGGGTGGCTGAACGCAGACTCAAACTTTTATTCAAGATTGATCGCCGAACCGCCCAAGCAAATGCCGCCGGACAAACCCTTGTCGGCGGCAGAGATGAATGCGGTGAAGGCATGGTTGGACAGCTTAGACTAATCGCCTGGCTCGTTTTGATTGGCTGCGCCATTGGCGACAATTTCGCTCATGGCTTCACCGTCTTGGCCGGGCACCACATAACCGCCCGATAGCCAGCGGTGCAGGTCCACATCTGAACAACGTTTGGAGCAAAAGGGCGTAGCCTCTTTACTCGGCGGCTTTTTACATATGGGGCATTTCTCGCTCATCGATCCGATGATACCTCGAGCTGCGGCCCTTTTTCAAGCTTGAACCGAGCCCCAATTTTATTACTCATGGCTTGTTTCCAGCCAATCGTGTCCTCTTCGAGCCAGGGATAAACATGGTGCGGCACGGTGACGGTAAGCTGCGCGCCGGGATTGGCCGTGGCTTCGCGTTCCAAACGCCTCAGCGCCAGCATAGCGAGCGACATTTTCTGATCCTTGAGAACATCATCAAGCGGACGTGTTTTGATGGCCCTGGTCATTTCCTGAACGCCGAAGCGAGAAAACTTGGCAAATTTGATGGTGTTCGGGTCGTTTTCAAAAACCTCTTCGAGAGTCTGCGCCAGTTGTTCTTTTTGCTTGGGCTGGCGAATATTCGGAAAGTCGATGGCGATAAGCCCGCCTAGGCCCCGCAGGCGCAACTGCTGGGCAATTACACGGGCCGCCGCTTGGGAAACGTCAAAGCCGCTTTGCGCTGATCCCTTGTCCACATCAATGGCCACCAGCGCGCGGGTTGGCTCTATGGCGATATCGCCCCCGCCTGGCAGGGCGATGACGGTTTCCACCGCATCTTCAATATGGTTGACCTGGGCTTCATTGAATTTAACGTCCGGTCCGAAACGACGGATCAGGAAATCCTCTAAGGTTATCTGAACCAGCGGGCGCGGCTTTTTCAGCGCGCTCTCATCCACAAATTTCACCACCGGACCTTTGCCGGAAATGGCTTCGCGATTGATCTCGCATTTAATCATGGTGCCTTCAGTCAAGCGCGGCGCGCCTGACATATCCGCGAATTTCATCAGGCCATGGGGCCCTTGGCCGAGGTCCACAAAAGCTCCGCCCATGGATGGGTCAATATTGGTCACGCGGCCAGCGAAGATATCACCCAAGCGCGGCAGATCATTATCGGACCAACGCCTGAGATGGATTTCGACAAGGCGTTTGCCTTCATAGACCGCGCAGCGGGTCTCGCCGATGCCCCGATCGATGACAGCGCGTGTTTTCAAGAAATATACCCCGCGCTGGTCAGTAGATTACGCGTTTCAAATAACGGCAATCCGACTACGCCCGTATAAGAGCCATTGAGATTCTGAATATAGGCACCGGCTTTGCCTTGTATGCCATAGCCGCCTGCTTTGCCTTGCCATTCTTCACTATCGAGATAAGCTGTCAGTTCCTGATCAGATAGGCGCTTAAACTTCACGCGGGTCTCGGACATACGGGTACGGACATTGCCGTCCACATCGACCACGGCCACACCGGTAAAGACGCGGTGCGCCCGGCCAGACATAAGCTTGAGGCAGTATTCGGCCTCGCTTCGGCTTTCTGTTTTGGGCAGGATGCGCCGCCCCACACCCACCACCGTATCAGATCCGAGAACGATGTTTCCGGGA
Source organism: uncultured Caulobacterales bacterium (assembly GCA_937924355.1). Lineage (GTDB taxonomy): Bacteria > Pseudomonadota > Alphaproteobacteria > Caulobacterales > Maricaulaceae > JACOMS01. The sequence continues at coordinate 3,897 of CALDSY010000125.1, read as the reverse complement.
TGCAGACCACTTATGGCGACGGCTTTTTCAGTCGCGAGCCGTTCGGCGTGTTGTCTCGGCATTTTACCGGGAATGGGATCTTCATTGATATCGGCAGGGATAACTTCATCAGGCGTAATGCCGATTTGCGCCAGCAGAGAAAGGCGCCTCGGAGAGGCGCTAGCTAGGATCAGGTGCGGCTTTAAGGGCTCGCTCATGATGGGAGATTATTTGAACCGGTAGGTGATGCGCCCTTTGGACAAATCATAAGGGGTCATTTCAACGGTGACTTTGTCACCTGCGAGAACACGGATACGGTTTTTCCGCATTCTGCCCGCTGTGTGCGCGATAATCTCGTGGTCGTTTGCCAGGAGGCGCACCCGGAAAGTTGCGTTTGGCAGAAGTTCCATAACTTCGCCTTCGAACTCCAGCAGGTCTTCTTTAGCCAAGATCAAATCTCATATGTCAGTTCCTTTAATTACGCGCCTCATTCATTGTGAAGAGTCGCTCAGACCGCGCCTATATAGGGATTAATTCACAAAAATACAGGGGAAATGTGGGATTACTCAAAATCCCGGAGCCGAGCCATATCTCGTCGCTGATCCCAAATCCGCAAGACTTCTATGCGATCAGACTTTACACGGTATATAAATGAGAACGGGGTTTTATAGATCCGTAACTCACGAACCCCCTCAAATAATTCATGACGCGCTCCCAAAAGCGGGTTCTCTTTGAGCAGCTCTTCCATAGCGTAGAAATGCCGCCGAAAGGCCAACCGCCCTTCTGGAAACACCTGTTCATAGTAATGACTGACCCAGACCATGTCCTGCGCCGTCGTTTCAAGAAAAACAATCTGCATGGATTTTATAGGAACAGATCCGGTTTAGGCGCAGTGCTTTCCTCATCCGTACCCCAGCTATCCATCCACTCATGCATGGCATTTGAGGAGATAAACGCACCTTCATCAGCTTTGGCCATTGCCGCTTTGATGGCCTCATTCTTCTCCGCCTTGGCTGCGAGATAAGCTTCGATGGCTTTCGCCGCCAGAAATGACGGTGTGCGATCAAGATTTTTTGCCTCGCGCTCTAGTTCTGATTTAAGATCTGGATCTAGGCGTAATGTCAGGGGGGTTGTGGGCATACAAGGCTCCGTACACATTTGACTTTATCGTATACGTATAAATTTGAGTGTCAATCACCCAAACTGTTTCTTGAGCCGTCCTTCAATATAATCCCGGACTGAGCGGTAATTATTCATCATGGCGCGCACGTCGAGCATACCCGCCGTTGGATCAGGCGTTGGCCAGATCAAGATTTCGGTGTCCGTGCCGCCAAAGACAGCGCGGGCCGCCTCCCCGGCTGTATCGGTAAAGGCGATCACCACATCAAAGCTCTGATCTGAAAGGCTTTCCAAGGTTTGTGCACAGTGCCCTGACATATCCAGGCCTTTTTCCCGCATAACCGCAACCATTAAATCGTCGAGCTCGCCCGTTTCTAATCCGCAGGACATGACGTCCAAATTTTCGAATTGCCGAGCCAAGCCTTCCGCCATTGGTGAGCGGATGGAGTTAAGATAACAGACGAACAGAACTTTTGTCATGTTTTGGGCCGCCTGTGTAGGCAGCAGAGCAAGGTGAAAAGCCGCCGCGATGTATTAAACTCAATCTCGGCCTGATTGCGCAGACTGTCCGTCAGAAGACGCGAGCCTTCGTTATGCAGGCCGCGCCGCCCCATATCGATGGCCTCAATCTGGGCAGAGGTCGCCGTCCGAATGGCGTTGTGATAGCTTTCGCAAATGAGGAAGTAGTCTTTGATGATCCGGCGAAACGGCGTCAAAGACAAAGTAAAACTGGCCCGCTCCGCCCCGTTGGATCGGGTGATATCGAACAGCAGCCGGGATCCATCCTGCAAAGACAGATTGACCACATAAGGGCCGGAAGCGCTTTCAAGGGGCTTAAACTCGTTTTCTTCCAGCAGATCAAAAATGGCCACGCGGCGCTCATGCAGCATTTCCTGCGATGTCGCCGGTAGGCTCTCTTCGTCGATATTCAGCTCGACAATGTAGTGATCGCCGTCAACTTCGCTCATTCCGTATCCGGGATATAATGGATCGGGCGTTTATCAGTCGCGCGTGTGTCGCCCGTATCAGCCAGGATGACATCGATACATTCAACCTCTAGCGCCAGCTCACCGCCGCCGGCCAGAACCAGATGCACCCAGCCCGAAGGGTCATCCGAAGAGACGCTACTTGCTTCGAAGCGCAGAGATAGCAACACCGCATAGGCCTCCGGGTCGCGGCGATCAAGGCCCCGGCTTTTGACTTTAAGAATGCTGTCAATGCGCAGACCCGTCTTGACCCGTTCGCCTTTGTTGCCGCCTTTTTGGCCGCCTTCATGTTTGAAGCGCGAGAGGCGCAGGGTCAAAAACCGCCCGCGGGAATTATAGGCAATCTCGCCAACCTTCAGGATGGCGTCCTGCAGGGCGGAGGAAATGACAACCAAATCCTCTTCGGACTCCGCACGTAGTTTTAGGCTCATTCACTCACTCGTTTTATTTTCGCCCCACAATTGCCGAGCTTAATTTCGATATGTTCAAAACCACGGTCCAAATGATAGACGCGGCCCACTGTTGTGGTGCCTTTAGCGGCTAGGCCCGCACTAATCAATGAGGCAGATGCCCGAAGATCCGTCGCCATGACCGGGGCGCCGTGGAGTGCCTTCACGCCCCGCACAATAGCCTCCCGCCCGGTGACCGTAATATTGGCCCCCATACGCCCCAGTTCCGGGCAATGCATAAAGCGATTTTCAAAAATATTTTCTCGAATAATAGACACGCCATCGGCCAAGGTCATCATGGCCATGAACTGCGCTTGTAGATCGGTCGGAAACCCCGGATAGGCCTGGGTCTCCATATCCACGGCCCGCAGGCCACTACCATTACGCGAGATAATCACATGATCTTTCTTGAGCTCTACATCAGCTCCGGCCTGCGCGATCAATGGCCATAGTGAGCCTAGATGATCGTGACGCAGATTACGGAGCGTCACCTTGCCGCCAGCTGTCGCCGCGGCCAGCGCATAGGTCCCTGCTTCGATCCGGTCTGGCACTACGCTATGGGTGACACCGCCCAATGATTTCACCCCTTCGATTTCAATCTGTGAGCGCCCCGCCCCGCTGATCTTGGCCCCCATAGCGTTCAGGCATTCAGCCAGATCGACAATCTCCGGCTCGCGCGCCGCATTATTCAGGACGGTCTTACCTTTGGCGAGCACCGCCATGAGGATTGTATGTTCGGTTGCGCCCACACTGATAAACGGAAACGTAATTTCCGCCCCGCGCAAGCCGTCTTTGGCATCAGCAATGACATAGCCTTCGTCAAGCGTGATATGGGCCCCCAAGGCTTCCAGGGATTTGAGATGTAGGTCAACCGGCCGCGCGCCGATGGCACAACCGCCCGGCAGGGAGACTTTCGCCTTGCCTGCGCGGGCCACCAAAGGTCCGAGCACGTTAAAGGTCGCCCGCATCTTGCGCACTAGATCATAAGGCGCTGTGGTCGAAGCCAGGCTTTTAGCATGGAGGGTCATCTGCGCCCCGGGCCCTTCTTCGACGTCAACGCCCATATGGGCCAGCAATTGCCCCATAAACCGGGTCTCGCGCAAGCGCGGCATATTTTTCAAAGTGATTTTTTCATCCGTTAGCAGACAAACCGCCTGCAGCTTAATGGCCGAGTTTTTCGCGCCGCTAATCTCGATTTCGCCGTTTAGAGGGTGGCCCCCTTCGATGACTATACTGTCCATTTCGTTCTTCCATTATTATGATTTCAACCAGCCATGGACTGACAGATTATCTGGGCATGAGCATGAAGCGATTATGACGATTCAGAGGCAGTGTCATCCCTATCTTTGCTGGATGACTTCCGC
>CALDSY010000124.1 GCA_937924355.1 uncultured Caulobacterales bacterium | reverse complement strand
ACGGTGATCGAGCCGTTTCGCCGAAAACCTGTGGCGATACCAGTTTCGGCTTCGAGTTCGCCGTATAGCTCTTGGGAATACTTGGCCAAGCGCGTCATATTTTTACTGGCGCGCAGCTGCGCAATCAGGCCGGCTGCATGCCAGGTCGTTCCGCTCGTGAGCTGTTTGCGCTCCAGCAGCACAACATCTTTCCAGCCCAGCTTGGTCAGGTGATAGGCAACCGAACACCCGGCAATACCGCCGCCGATAATCACCGCCCGTGCTTTAGTCGGGACCGGCTTTGTTTTCACCAGAGTTTCTGACATGACTACGCTCTTAGTCTTTCATTGGCCGGATCCCAGAGCGGTTCATCGGCCATGACGGTTGCTTTATAGCGCTTCTCGTAAATCTCGATCTCGAGCTCCGTGCCCGGTTCATGGAGATCAATCCGCAGCATCGCGAACGCGATACATTTGTTTGTGCGGTGCCCCCACCCACCCGATGTGGTTTCACCAACGAGTTCTCCGCCAGAGAAAACGGATGACATATAAGGCGGGTCAAAGTCCGGGCAATCTACGACCAAAGTGGCAAAGCGCTTGGAGATGCCTTCTTCCATTTGCTTGGAGAGCGCGCGCTTGCCGACAAAACGCGGCTTGTTCAGACGCACAAATCTTTGCAGCCCGGCTTCGAGTAGGGTGTAATCCGTTGACAAATCACCTTTCCAGGCCCGGTAGCCTTTCTCTAGACGCATGGATTCCAGCGCATACATACCAAAAGGTTTGGCGCCTGCGGCAGTCACTGCATCATAAATTTCGAGCGCATGTTCAATGGGGCAATGGATCTCCCAGCCTAGCTCACCGACATAAGAAACCCGTAGCAACATCACTTCGTGGCCACAGACTTTGGCCGTTTGCGATGTCAGCCAGCCGAGCTCCAGATCCGCATCAGAAATTTGTGATAGAACTTTACGGGCATTCGGCCCCGTCACTAGAAAACACTCATGGTCAGCTGTCGCATCGTTCAGGGTCAGTTCTTCGGGCATATTGCGCTCTAGGAAGTCTCGATCATGCCACTGCGCCAATGCAGCGGTGATCAGGGAAATCTCTTCATCAGATTTTGGAATGATCGTCATTTCCGTCACGGTCCTGCCCATCTCGTCGGCGAAGTAAGCCAGTCCAACACGTCCGACCTTCGGCAGGCGCGACGCGGTCTGGCGGTTCAGCCATTTACGCGCGCCCTCTCCGCTCAGCTTTAGTCGCGAGAAGCCAGAGATCGCGAGGACGCCGCAATCATTGCTGACGGCTTCCACTTCTTCTTTGACGCGTTGAAACCATGGTCCGTCGCGCAGCCAGGTTTGTGTCGCCTCTTCTGAGGTATCATCACCGGGCTTGGCGAAGTAATTGGGGCGTTCCCAGCCATTAAAGGCCGCCATTTGTCCGCCATTGGCTATGAGGCGTTCATGGATGGGCGATTTGATTTGGTCGCGCCCTGCAGGCCATTCATGATGCGGGAAGTGCATGGCATATTCATGGCCGTAAATTTCCATACCTTTGGCCACGCAGTAATCAAGATCGCTAGCAAATTTTGTAAAACGACGGGGATCACAGGACCACATATCCCATTCGGTTGTGCCTTCAGTGATCCATTCGGCCAGAACTTTACCGGCGCCGCCGGCCTGACAAATACCAAATGTAAAGACACAGGCCTCGAACGCATTCGGCACGCCCGGCATAGGTCCAATCAGCGGATTGCCGTCGGGTGTATAAGGAATAGGACCATTGATGACTTTTGAAATCCCGCTCTCTGCGATAACGGGAACGCGGGCCATAGCGTCTTCCAGGTACGGTTCGAGGCGCTCCAGATCGTCCTCCCATAGCTGGAAGGAAAAATCGTCAGGCATGGGATCGTCATCGGTCACCCAGTGGGCTTTACAGCCGCGTTCATATGGACCCAGGTTCAAGCCGTAATTTTCTTGCCGCAAATAATAGGATGTATCCACGTCGCGGATCATCGGCAGGCGTTTGCCATTGGCCTTCGTATGGGCCTCGATTTTGTCGTGACCTTCGAACAAGATATATTGGTGGCTCATGGTCATCATGGGTACGGAGCGGCCAAACATCTCGCCGACTTCGCGGGCCCGGTAACCGGCCGCATTGACCACATATTCGCAGCGGACTTCGCCCTCTTCTGTTTCAATCACCCATTCGTCGTTTTCCCGGCGCGCGCCGGTAACGGCACAGAAACGTTTGATCGTGGCGCCCATATCGCGAGCCCCTTTGGCAAGGGCTTGGGTGAGCTGGGCCGGGTCGATATCCCCGTCAAATTCATCCCATAACACGCCAGAGAGATCATGGATTTCCATGAGCGGATGAAGTTTTTGTGCCTCCGTCGGGCTGATGACCTGGATATCCATACCTTGATGTCGGCCCATAGCGGCGACGCGCTGAAATTCCTGAAGGCGTTCTTTGGTGTGACCGAGACGCAACGCGCCGGTCACATTGTAATTCATAGGGTAATCCACCTCATCACCTAGGCGGCGATAGAGCTCGGTAGAATAACGCTGCATATTCATCACCGACCATGACGCGGAGAATGTCGGCACATTGCCCGCCGCATGCCAGGTTGACCCTGACGTCAGCTCATTCTTTTCCAAAAGAAGGCAATCCGTCCATCCAGCTTTGGCCAGATGATATAATCCTGAGACCCCAACGGCGCCGCCGCCTATAATCACCACACGGGCGTGAGAAGGTAAATCTGCCATAGTTACGCTTTCATTTTAATAGTTTGGTGGGCTCACCACCCAGATGACAATTGCGGGCTCAAGGCCCGGATTGCGCCAGCGATAAGGTTTGCGGTCGATTTTAAAACTATCGCCCGCATTCAGTTCAAAGAGTTGATCCTCGATCCAGACATTGAGCTGTCCTGAAACAACGACACCGGATTCCTCGGTTTCGCGCAGGATTTTATCCTGACTTTCAGCGCCGGGTTCGAACACTGATCGCACCATCTCAAAGGCGCCGCCCAGATCAGGCGATAAGAGCTCTTCGGTCAGACCGGATTCTCTTGAGCCCAAAGCTCTTCTGGCGTCGGCGCGCACAACCAATCCGCGCTCGGTTTCATCGGT
>CALDSY010000123.1 GCA_937924355.1 uncultured Caulobacterales bacterium | reverse complement strand
GCGGTGACGTTCTTCGACCGAGGACAGATCGATAAGATCGCTATCCTCAACCAGAGGGCAGACCCAATAGACCTGATTGCCTTCATTTATCGTCCGCCCAACCGCGTCGATAACATTGTCCAATCTTTGCAAAGGCATGATACGGGTTTCGATAGGTTTGCGGCCGGCGGGTTTCTCATCGAGCTTGGATATGTCCAGATCCCCATAGGCGGTCAGGGCGAGTGTGCGCGGAATAGGCGTAGCAGTCATCACCAGCAAGTCTGGTTTTTCACCCTTTTGGGCGAGGCGCATTCTGTCATGTACGCCAAAACGGTGCTGCTCGTCTATGATGACCAATCCCAAGTTTTTAAACTCAACCGCATCTTGGAACAGGGCATGCGTGCCGATAATAACATCGATATAGCCTTCTTTCAGGCCGTTCATGAGCGCTTGCCGGGGTTTGCCTTTATCGCGGCCAGTGAGGGCCTCGACGGTCAAGCCCGCCGGTTCCAGAAACTCGGTCATAGTTTGCGCGTGTTGTCGGGCCAGAATTTCAGTTGGTGCCATCAGGGCGGTTTGGACACCGGCTTCCGCAGCATAGGCGGCGATTTGAGCCGCAACAAAAGTTTTCCCGGCGCCGACATCGCCTTGCAGCAATCTTGACATGCGGTAAGGCGAGGCGAGGTCCGCGATTATTTCTTTGACGGCGCGGGATTGGGCCCCGGTTGGCGAGAAGGGCGCGCCTTTGAGGACATCGTCCACATATTTGCCTTCGGCCGTTCGCGCACTGCCAGGGCGCTTTCGAGTGGATTCTCGCACTAATGCCAGAGCCAGTTGTTTCGCCAGAATTTCATCATAAGCCAGCCGCATACGCGGCGGCGACTCTGGCTTAACATCGACCGGATGTTCGGGTTGATGCATACGCCGTAGGCATTCATTGAAGCCAAGCCAGTCTTGTCGCTCTAATAGGCTGCGGTCGAGCCATTCGGGCAATTCATGAGTTTTGCCAATGGCTTGAACCAACGCCTTGCGGGCCACCTTTGGTGACAGGCCTTGGGTTAGAGGATATTGTGTTTCGTAAAGGGGGAGGTCTTCATGCTTGCACGGATCCAGCACATAATCGGGATGAGTCATCTGGATCATCGGGCCATAAAACTCGACTTTGCCGGAAATAAGCCGAGTGCTGCCCTCTGGCAGTATCCGCTTGAGATAATCGCCGCGGGCCTGAAAGAAGATCAAGGTCATATCGCCGGTTTTGTCGTAAACCTTGATCTTGTAGGGTTTGCGCCGCGTTTCGGGAACTGTGTGGGTTCCAACCGTGACCGTAAACGTACAGACCTCGCCTTGACGAGCGCCGGCAATATTGGGCCTATAACTCCGATCTATGAGATTTGATGGGGGCGTCAGCAATAAATCTTTGATCCGGGTCCCCATAGCGCGGCCCAAGGCTTCCCGAACCCGGTCGCCCACGCCGTTTAGGCTTGTCACATCGGCAAAAAACGGAAAAAGAACATCTGGCCGCATTGCCATAAGTTGGACGAGAATTTAGGGGGGCGCAAGACGCTATTGTGGTGTCTGCCGTATAAGAACAGAGCTATGGACGAAACACGTAAAAAAAGACTGCTTTATCGGGCAAATTATCGCGGCTTCAAAGAAGCGGATATTTTGCTGGGCGGCTTTCTGAAGGCCAATATGGATCAATTGTCTGATGACGAGCTTTTCGCCTTTGAAGATCTGTTAGAAGCCAAAGATCATGATATCTATGCCTGGATAACCAAGGCGCAGGCCGTACCCGCCAATTACGATACACCCCTTCTAGAAAAAATCCGCCAGTTTCGACCCGAGTTTTAGTGCTACAACTGCAAAGATATGTCTCAGCCGAAGAAGAGCTGATTGCTGCTGGACTTCCCGAAGGGCTGGACGCGATTATCTTTACGCGCGCCGTGCGCAAGGATGGCCGCCCGGCACTTTTTGTGGCGCGGGATGATAGCCGGGCTGCGGCTTTTCAGGCGGCCTGCCGTTTTTTTGCCCCTGACATACCTGTTATATCTATGCCGGCATGGGATTGCCTTCCGTTTGACCGGATATCGCCCAGCCGTCTGATCGCCGCACGACGTAGCGCGGCACTTTATCTACTTACCCGGCTTGATCAAAACGCCCCTCTGATTGTCGTATCGACCGTTAGCGCCGTATCCCAATTTGTGCCGCCTAAGTCGGTCATTGCAGAGTCCGGGTTCAGCGCCAAGGCTGGACAAGTTCTTGCGCGGGAAAAGTTAGAAAAATACCTGATGATGAATGGCTATAGCCGGGCGTCAACAGTTGTCGAGCCCGGTGACTACGCCATTCGGGGTGGTCTCGTGGACATATATTCACCAGCCTTGGGGGAGCCTGTCCGTTTGGATTTCTTTGGGGATGAGCTCGAGAATATCCGGCATTTTGATGTGGAGACCCAGCGCACGACAAGGCAAATTAGCTCAATCGATCTAGCGCCCGTCGGCGAGGTGTTCTTCAATGACGATGCCAAAGCCAATTTTCGGCGGGCCTATGTAGCTAAATTTGGCGGCGGCACCAGCAAAGACCCAATCTATGCTTCGGTCAGCGAAGGTATTCGGCCGCAAGGTATTGAACATTTCCTGCCCCTGTTTTTTGAGACCCTCGAGACTGTTTTCGATTACCTACCCGAAGGTGCTTTGACGGCGTTCGATAACCTGGCCAAAGAAGCCCTGCTTGAGCGCCGTGATCTCGTTCTGGATCTGCATGAAACCCGCCTTGCCCATACGACGGCCAATGAGGAAAAAAGCAAACGCGGCGTATCAGGTGACGGCCAATATCGACCGCTTCCGTTTGAGGATCTCTATTTATATCCCGAGCAAATCGAAAAATCTGCCGCGCGGAAACGCTGGCATTCACCGTTTATCCCGCCTGAGAAAGAAAATCTTGTTGATTTTAAAGGACGGCCAGGCCGCAATTTTTCAAATGAACGCAAGACAGAGGGCGTCAACGTTTTTGATGCGGTTGTTGAGCATGTCCGGGCGGAGCAGGCCAAGGGAAAAACGGTTGTTATAGCTTCCTGGACGGAAGGCTCATCAGAGCGCATGGCCAGCGTTTTCCAAGATCACACCCTGACATTGCCCGAGGAACAAAGGGGGCCGGATTTACTGGCGCTGCCAAAAGCGTCCCTGAGACGAGTCGTATTACCTCTTGAGCACGGCTTTGAATTTGGTGATCTTCGTATCCTTTCGGAACAGGATATTCTCGGCGACCGTCTGGTCAATCGAGGCCGCCGCCGCAAGGCTAAGAATTTTATTTCCGAGGCCTCGGCCCTGCAGCCCGGCGACTTGATTATCCATATTGATCACGGCTTGGGTCGCTATTTAGGCCTTAAAACACTCGACGTTCAATCGGCCCCCCATGATTGCCTGGAGCTGGAATATGCGAACGGGGCCAAACTTTATCTGCCCGTAGAAAATATAGAATTATTGTCCCGTTATGGGGCGGCGGGTGACCTGGTCAATTTGGACAAATTGGGCGGCGTCGCTTGGCAGTCACGAAAGGCCAAGGCCAAGAAACGCCTTCGGGATATGGCCGGCGAGCTGATCAAGATTGCCGCAAAGCGGGCCTTAAGGACGGCCGAGCCCATTGATGTGCCGACGCAAGATTACAATGAATTTTGCGCCCGCTTTCCATATGTGGAAACGGACGATCAGCTCTCGGCTATTGAAGATGTGCTGGAGGATCTGAATAGCGGCAAGCCCATGGACCGGCTGATCTGCGGCGATGTAGGGTTTGGCAAAACCGAAGTCGCGCTGAGAGCCGCGTTCGCGGCGGTCATGAGCGGTCAGCAAGTCGCTGTCGTTGCGCCAACAACGATTTTGGCCCGGCAGCACTTTAAAACATTCTCCGAGCGGTTTCGAGGTCTCCCAGTTAATGTCCGCCAGCTGTCTAGATTAGTTCCGCCAAAACTAGCGACCTCCACCAAGGAAGAGCTGACCAATGGACGTTGTGATATTGTGATCGGAACCCATGCCCTTTTGGCTAAATCCATCTCTTTCGCCAATCTAGGGCTTTTGATTGTTGATGAGGAACAAAGGTTTGGGGTGTCTCATAAAGAACGTCTCAAGGCCCTGCGGGCCGATGTGCATGTCTTGACGCTGACAGCCACACCGATTCCGCGAACGCTCCAAATGGCCTTATCGGGTATCCGGGATCTTTCTTTGATTGCAACGCCGCCCGTCGACCGGCTCGCGGTGCGGACCTATGTGTCACCGTTTGATCCCGTATCTGTGCGCAAGGCCGTATTACGCGAAAAATATAGAGGTGGTCAGACATTTTTTGTCGCGCCGCGTATCGCAGATCTGCCCAAGCTCGAAGCGTTTTTGAGCGAAGACGTCCCCGAAATAAAATATGTGATCGCCCATGGGCAAATGCCCGGACGTGATCTCGAAGATATAATGACGGCTTTTTACGACGGTCAGTATGATGTACTTTTGTCGACATCTATTATCGAGAGCGGCATTGATATTCCCAGCGCCAATACCATGATCGTCTACCGGGCAGATCGCTTCGGACTATCTCAGCTTTACCAAATGCGCGGCCGGGTCGGGCGATCCAAAATTAGGGCCTATGCCTATCTGACCATGCCGGATGAACATGTGGCTACTGCTGGGGCTTTGCGGCGTCTGAAAATCTTGCAATCTCTTGATACGCTGGGCGCTGGCTTTACATTGGCCAGTCATGATCTGGACATGCGCGGTGGTGGTAACCCGCTGGGCGAAGAGCAGTCCGGCTATATCAAGGATGTCGGTGTGGAGCTCTATCAGCATATGCTGGAGGAGGCCGTGGCCGAGCTGCGCGATGACAAAGACGTCAAGGATCAATCTTGGTCGCCAAGTGTCAATCTCGGTGTCGCCGTTCTAATTCCAGATCATTATATTCAGGATCTCAATCTACGGCTCGCAACCTACCGCCGGATTTCCGAGATCGAAGATGATCAGGCATCAGAGGCGCTCGCCGCCGAGCTTATCGACCGATTTGGAACATTGCCGCTAGAGGTCAGCTCTCTTCTAAATGTGATGAAAATCAAACGCTTATGCCGCAAAGCTCAGGTCTCCAAAATTGACGCTGGCCCGCGGGGACTCGTCGTTTCAATGCGGCATGAAGGGATTTCAGATCCTTCCATTATTCTCAACGCCATTACCCAGAATAGGGGGTGGCGATTAAGGCCGGACCAGACCATATTCGTTTCAGGCCAGCTCGAAAAAGCCGAAACGCGGGTCAAGCTTGCTGTGAAGACTTTGAGAGCGCTTTGCTCTGAGTAATTATGAGGCCTGTGAGAGGCGTTGTGCCAGCCAGGTCTCGCCCGTCACACCATGTCCCATTTCCGCGATATCGATGTTCAAACTGATTTCTTGCGGTTGGCCATCCGGACCATCATTCAAAAGTTTGGTGTTGTTGGGAATCGTCGATAAGCGCCCCTCAACTGAGGTCAAACCAGATGCTGCCTGTCCCGGAAAAGCTATGACAAAAACGTTTTGAGAAATCCGGGCAGTAACGTCGTAAGCTCTGACGAGGTTTTTGATAATGGCCCCAAGTTCATTGAGCGCTTTTGCTTTTTCTTCTAATGATACGGTATCACCGAAATTAACTTCTGCCGTTAGGACCGAAACCGGAAGATCTTGTGCCGAATAGGCATCCATCAGTCGGTTGAGATGTTTGGAAAAAAATGTGCTGGAGTAAGTTCCGCATGGGTCTAGGACGGATTCATGTCCCATGGTTTCGAACTCCGCCTTTACCTGGCGGTGCAATCGGTGAAAACGTGCAAGTTCGAGAATCCGGTCTTGTATGTCGCATTCGTCGGAATCCGCGTACAAGATATCTGAAACACCATGCTCGAATGCCGTTTGGATTTGTATTTTGCCTTTGTGCCCCAAAAGCAAAGTTGGGGTGTGATAGAGAGCCGAATTGCGGCGCATGGTTTGCGCAATGGTCAGACCTGGCTCCATGCCGTTCAGTGAATTGATGACAACAGCATCGAAAACGAAATCGTGTAGAAAATCAAAAGCCGAAAACGACGTAAAAGCGGCAACAACTTCGACATTTTTGCGCTCAAGCGCATTGATAATGACCATGAATTCCGGTGTCGCTTTTCCGATGAACAAAACGGTTAGTTTCGTGTCAAAAGCTGTGGCGTCCAGTTTATGATCAATATTGAAGTCTTCGTTCAGTGTTTCAAGACGCAGCGTCATTTCGGTTTGCATAATGCTTAAGCGAACCATGGCGGCAACGCGATGAACGACCTGTTTCGGGAAGACCGGATCCATGAGCACCGAGTCAAACGCTGTTCTATCTTGTTCGTGATTCTCTGGAAATATTCCGATCAGCGGGATATTTCTGCCGGCGTAGCGATTGCGCAAGGCATCAGCGATGATGCTGGCTTGATCCACATAGGTCGTGAGGCGAATGATAATGGCATCTGGAGTCTGCCGCGGAATGCCTTTAAGGCGATCGCCTGCATAAAACGAATTGACCGTATTATAGCCTGACTGATGTAATTGATCCGATAACCCAGTCTCCCTATCGACGGAATCGGTCACGATCAGAACGGATCTGACGGCTAAAAATTTGCGCGGGCTTTCCGCTATGGATTGCGCGAGGACCATAGTCCCCGCTTGACACTTTATTGTTTAACAAAGGTTAACGCACTGCCTTACCAGCCGCAGGATTTGCCCTCGTTTTCGGCCTCCAAATAGGTCATGAGCGGCGCAAAATATTCGATAATGGCCGAGCCGTCCATGTCCCGGGTTCCGGTGAAGGCTTCCAGGGCATCTGGCCAAGGTTTTGAGGCCCCCATTTCAAGCATTGCCTGAAACTTACTGCCGACTTCTTTATTGCCATAGACCGAGCAGCGGTGCAGCGGCCCGTCATAACCGACCATATCGCAGGCGGCTTTGTGGAACTGGAACTGCAAAATATAGGACAGGAAGTAGCGCATATACGGCACATTATTGGGAATGTGGTACTTGGCGCCCGGATCAAAGGCATCTCCCGGACGCGACGCGGGCGGGCGGATACCTTGATAGTTCTCCCGCAATTCCCACCAACCACTATTATATTCCGACGGGGCGTACTCTCCGGAGAACACCTTCCAGCGCCACTGATCGATCATGATTCCGAAAGGTAAAAAGGCGATCTTGTCCATGGCCTGCCGCATTAACAAGGCGATGTCTTCATCTTCGCCTGGAATATCGGCTTCATCCAAAAGGCCGATTTTTACCAGATAATCTGGTGTAATCGACAGGGCGATCATATCACCAATGGCTTCATGGAACCCGTCATTGGCGCCGTTTTTATAATAAAAGGGCTGATCCATATAGGCGCGCTGATAGAAGTTATGGCCCAGCTCATGATGAACGGTCACGAAATCTTCGCCGTTGATCTTGGTGCACATCTTGATGCGCAGGTCTTCTTTATTGTCCACGTCCCAAGCAGAAGCGTGACAGGCGACTTCCCGATCCGCGGGCTTCACAAACAAAGAGCGGTCCCAGAATGTTTCCGGCAGTGGCTCAAAGCCCATGGAAACAAAGAAATCCTCCGCTGTTTTGACCATGTCGATTACGGTATAGTCATTGGCTTCCAGCAATTTGGTGATATCAACGCCATCGCCAGCGCCTTCGGGAGCGACCATATCGTAAACATTACCCCAGCTCTGGGCCCACATATTGCCCAGAAGATCGGCGCGAATAGGTTGATCCAGGGGGACGACCTCATCGCCATATTCATTGTTCAACCCCGTTCGAACGTAGCAATGTAATTGATCATAGAGAGGTTTGACTTGTCCCCAAAGACGGTCGGCCTCGGCCGCAAACGCCTCGGCTTCCATGTCGTAACCCCCACGCCAAAGATCGCCCGTGTCTTTAAACCCGAGTTCCCTTGACCCTTCATTGGCGATTTCGACGATCTTGGCATATCCGTCTTTCATGGCAGGGGAGACAGTGCGCCAGCCTTCCCAAACCGTCTGCAGTTCTTCCGGATCGCGTGATGTTGCGATAATGTCCGAGAGTTGTCCCAAGGTAAGAGCTTTGCCTTTATACTCGAACTTACCCGTACTGTATTTGGCCGACAGATCCGTTGATAGTTCTGACAGTTTCTCAGCGGCGCCTTCTTTGTCGGGAGCAGGGAATACATTCCCGGTTTTTAGTATGTTCAATTTCCGCTTCATATCAGCGGGAAGGTCCAGATCGTTAAACCGTTTGGCTTCACTAGACAGTCGAGTGGACATCTTTGCATAGTCCGCGCTCAGTTTTTGCAATACAAAATTACTGTCTACATTGATGAAGTTCTGTTGGACCCAACTCATCCGGTAAACCAGCTCATTTTCGCGGGCGAGTTCTTCTTCGGCGGCCTTCAAAAATTCTTTGGCTTCCTGCGGGGTTGGAGCCGTCTCTGTTTCGACCGGAACCGGATCGGCTTTTGTCTCCGCTGCGACGGGCGTTGGCGCCGGTTTTGGCGCTTCGGATTTTGTTTCAGTTTTACACGCTGAAAGCGTAAGAATGGATAGGCTTGTGGCGAGTAACAGAGCTCTGCGCATTTTTTACCCCTTTTGATCTGATTTTGCTTGCTATTCGTATTGGTAAACGGGAATTGACACGGGTCAAGCCCTGCTCTGCTAACAATTTAAAATTACGCGAAACGAAAAAGATCTTTAATGGAAAAATCTGGCCTTATCCTTGTCAATCTGGGCTCTCCAGATGCGCCGACGCCCGGTGCTGTCCGAAAATACCTGTTCGAGTTTCTGCATGACAAACGTGTGATCGAGACGACCCGCTGGATCTGGTGCCCGATTCTCCACGGCGTTATTTTACGGGTTCGGCCGGCCCGATCAGCAAAGGCCTATAAAAAGATATGGCACATGTTTGATGGGCGGGACGGGGACGAAGCCCCTCTTGTCAGGATTACCCGCGCGCAGGCGCAAGGCGTACAGGATATTTTGGGCGAGACCGTCGAAGTAGATGTGGCCATGCGCTACGGTAATCCCTCAATCGGTCACGTCATGGCGAACATGGAAAAGAAAGGCATTACCCGGATCGCCGTTCTACCGCTATATCCGCAATATGCGGGCGCGACGACCGCCTCTGTTTATGACGGTTTCCACAAAGCCATGAAGAAGGCCCGAAATGTACCAACTTTGCGCTTCGTCCGCGATTATCATACCCATGCTGACTACATCGAATTGCTCGCGCAGTCCGTAGAGACTAATTTGGCAGCAACGGAAAACAAGCCTGAAGTCATCTTGGCATCGTTTCACGGTATGCCTCAGTCTTATATCGACAAGGGAGACCCCTATGCCGAGGAATGTGCGCGGACGGTCGATTTGTTACGCCAGCGTTTATCCATGGACGACTCGCAACTTCGGCTCACATTCCAGTCCCGTTTCGGACCAAAGGCCTGGCTACAACCTTATACGGATAAGGTTCTGGAGGCCTTGCCGGCAGAAGGTGTGAAATCTGTGGCGGTTATTACGCCGGGCTTTGCGGCCGATTGCCTGGAAACACTCGAAGAAATCAATATGGAAGCCCGGGAGTCATTCGAGGAAGCCGGCGGCACTCATTTTGGGTATATTCCATGCCTGAATAGCTCACCCGGGCATGTGACGTTTTTGTCGGAATTGGCCAAAGACCAATTGCTATCGGGATGGCTTTAACGCCAGCAAAAGTTCGTCTTCGGTTAGCTCTGGATTGAGGACAAATTTCGACGTGACGGTCACGTCAGCCATTGACGCATATTCCTTGGCCCGGGACATGAGCAATTTCGGATAACACTCAAAAATATTTTCTCGGTCGGTCAAATTGGGTTTTGGTCGATATTGGCGTCCCCAAATCAATGGCTTGGGATTGTCGAAATAATCCCATTTAAGACGTTCCAGATCGCTCATTTCGGCTTTGATATGAACCACATAGAATTGCTCTTTAATATTGCGCCGCAGTGTCGGGGAGACATAAATAATGCTCCCAGTCGTATCGAGGATCGTTGCGCCTTTGGCTTTGCTGATCGCATTATCCGTCGCATGAGTTTCCATCTCGATTGAGAGGGCCTCGCGTTCTGCATAACCCTCTTCATACGGGTGACCTTGCCAGTCAGCAAACTCTTCCATGTTGTCATGGCCCAAGCGCTTCCAGATCATTTGATCGACTTCAATCAGTTTGTAACCGAAATGTTTAGCAAAGCGCTTTGCGGTAAGAGATTTTCCAATATTGGACATACCGACAAATGCGAGCTTTAATGTTTTGTCGTTATGTTTGGCGAGGAATTGTTTAGCAGATAATTTCATGACATCTTTGTTTCGATAATTTGTATGAGCGCGTCAAGGTTTGGAGGGCTTTCAACGAAAACTTTTTCCAGTTCCATGGCCTTTTCTAGGGGGACCGGGAGCGGAATCTCCGTCCGCAGAATACGTTCGACGCTATCTGCAAATTTGGCGGGATGCGCGGTTGCGACGGTGACTTTTAAAAATTCGATGTCGATATCATCGGAAAATGCCTGCATGGCCATGTGACCAATGGCCGTGTGGGGGCACATAACATATTGGCTCTCTGCAAAAATGCGCCGCATAAAACGCTCGGTTTCTGTATCGGTAAACGAGGCACCCCAACACACTTTCAATATGTCTTCATAATTGTTTTTGAACAGTTTGGCGATGCGCGGAAAATTATTGGGGCGTCCGATGTCCATGGCATTTGAAAGGGTTGGCTGAGATGGACGGGGTTTGTACTCTCCGTTTTCAAGGTAATCCACGAACGGATTATTGATATTATTACCCACAACAAAGCGATTAATAGGGGCGCCCATTTCCCGCGCAATCAGACCGCCTGTCAGATTGCCGAGATTCCCGGATGGAATAGAGTAGACGATTGGCAGGTCGCCATAGGCGGCTTTGAGCTGCAAACTGGTCCAAAAGTAATAAAAACTCTGAGGAATAACCCGGCCCACATTTATCGAATTGGCCGACATCAGATTATATTTTCGGGTGAGTTGATTATCGGCAAAAGCGCTTTTGACCATTTGTTGGCAATCATCAAATGTCCCGTCCACAGCAATGGCATGCACATTGGCATCTCCGCCGCCAATGGTCGTCAGCTGTTGTTCCTGAACTTTACTAACCCCGTTTTTCGGGAACAAAATAAAGACACGAATGCCTTTTTGGTAAAGAAACGCATCTCCGATAGCCCCGCCTGTATCTCCGGACGTTGCAACGAGAATGGTTCGCGTTTGATCTTTCTTGCTCATGATGTGGCTGGCGGCGCGCCCCATAAAGCGGGCGGCGAAGTCTTTAAAGGCTAGGGTCGGCCCGTGGAAGAGTTCGAGTATAAACTCATTTCCCGCCAGTTCAGGCACCGCCGGATCAAGTTCATAACCTTCCATGGTCTTTAGAGGGACTGGGAAGTTATAGGCGTCCCGGCATATTTGTTGTAAATCTTCGTCAGAGAACTTTCCGTCGACAAATTGACGGGCCAAAACGGCCGCGCAATCGGCAAATGAATGAGAGCCCAGCTCTGCACACTCTTCGGGTGAAAACCGTTTTATAGACCCCGGCATCCACAACCCACCATCAGGTGCCAAGCTGGCCATCAGCGCGCGGCTGAACGGAGCCGATATCAGCGGGTTTTTGTGTGAGCTATAAAACACGGATTTGGGTCTCGCTGGATTGCAAAGGCATGGTTTACCACATTTTCAGGGGAAATAAATAGTTCTTGCAAATTTATAACACGGATTCTATAGCCCCGCGAGTCGGAAAGTCTGTTTCCTGCATATTTAGAATTATCCCCGGAGATATTATGGCACGCGTCACAGTTGAAGATTGTGTTGAAATCGTTCCAAACCGTTTCGACCTTGTTTTATTGGCCTCACACCGGTCTAGAAGCATTTCGGCTGGCTCCAGCCTGACCGTCGATCGCGATAATGATAAGACACCTGTCGTTGCCTTACGCGAAATTGCTGAGCAAACACTGGATCTCAATGACCTTCGCGAGGGCCTGGTTGTGGGTCTGCAGCGTGTTATTATGGACGACGACATGCCGGAAGAGAACGAAGAAGCTCCGATCTTGAACATCGAGCAGGGCGGCGCCGAGCCATCAAAAGAAATGTCGGCCGACGACCTCATGAAGGCGCTTCAAGGCGATCGCGACAACGACTCTTCAAGCCGCTTCTAATTTTTCAAAAATTGTTGCACAAAAAAACCGGGGCAAACCCCGGTTTTATTTTGTCTTATTTTCTAAGCTCTAGCACTTATAGTACATGTCGAACTCAACCGGGTGAGGGTGCATGGCAACACGGTGCACTTCTTCCATTTTGAGGTCGATATAAGCGTCAATCTGGTCGTCATCAAAGACGCCGCCGGCTTTCAAGAAGTCCCGGTCGCCGTCCAGCGCTTCGAGCGCTTCTTTTAGGGAGCCGCAAACCTGTGGGATCTGGGCAGCCTCTTCTGGCGGTAGATCATATAGATCTTTGTCCATTGGATCGCCGGGATCAATCTTGTTCTTGATACCGTCCAGCCC
Source organism: uncultured Caulobacterales bacterium (assembly GCA_937924355.1). Lineage (GTDB taxonomy): Bacteria > Pseudomonadota > Alphaproteobacteria > Caulobacterales > Maricaulaceae > JACOMS01. The sequence goes on along the minus strand of CALDSY010000123.1, from coordinate 14,557 downwards.
GGCCATCAGCAGCGCTGTGTAAGTCAGATATGGATTACCAGCTGGATCCGGGAAGCGGGCTTCCAGACGCTTGCCGTTCTTGGACGCTGTCCACGGAATGCGGATAGACGCTGAGCGGTTACGTGATGAGTAAGCCAGCATAACAGGCGCTTCGAACCCTGGGACCAGACGCTTGTAAGAGTTGGTCGAGGCATTTGCGAACGCGTTGATAGCCCGGGCGTGCTTGATGATGCCGCCGATGTAATAGAGACAAGCTTTGGACAGGCCGGCATATTCATTGCCTGCGAAAAGCGGCTTTTTATCTTTCCATATCGACATATGGACGTGCATGCCGGTTCCGTTGTCGTTCCACATTGGCTTTGGCATGAATGTCGCCGTTTTGCCGTAAGCGTGCGCAACGTTGTGAACGATGTATTTATAGAGCTGCATGTTATCGCCCATCTCGAGGAGGGTGGAGAACATCATACCCAGTTCGTGCTGAGCTGGCGCTACTTCGTGGTGATGCTTCTCAGGACGTAATCCCAGCTCATCCATGATGGTCAGCATTTCGGTCCGCATATCTTGGGCGGAGTCAATTGGCGGGACGGGGAAGTATCCGCCTTTTGGACCTGGGCGGTGACCCATATTACCACCGGCATAGTGTGTGCCCGTGTTTTCAGGCAATTCGGTCGAGTCGATCTCATAGCCCGTGATGTTTTTGTCGGTATTCCAGCGTACGTCGTCGAAGACGAAGAATTCTGCTTCCGGACCGAAATAGACCTCATCACCAATCTTGGCGGAGTTCATATAAGTTTGGGCCGCTTTGGCCGTTCCGCGCGGATCACGATTGTAAGGTTCGCCTGTATCAGGTTCTAGGACATCACAGAAGATTGCCAGTGTATCCTGCTGATAGAAAGGATCCAATTTCGCTGTTGATGTGTCGGGCATCAGGACCATGTCAGATTCATTGATGTCTTTCCATCCAGAGATGGAAGACCCATCAAACATGGTTCCGTCGGCAAACAAGTCCTCGTCACACATTTCGGCTGTGAACGTGACATGTTGCATTTTACCCTTGGGGTCGGTGAATCGAAAATCGACAAAGCCGATATTTTCGTCTTTCAATCGTTTTACTATATTGTCAGCAGACATTTTAGATCCTTTCCCTAACTGATCTGATTGTTTTAAAGTGCCGCTTCGCCGGACTCACCGGTGCGAATGCGAATGGCTTGTTCCACGCTGGAAACAAAGATTTTACCGTCACCGATTTTCCCGGTTTTTGCGGCCGTTTGAATAGCTTCGAGCGCAGGCTCAACCTGATCGTCGGCGACGACTAGCTCCAACTTTAGTTTCGGTAGGAAGTCGACAACATACTCAGCGCCGCGATACAGCTCTGTGTGTCCTTTTTGACGGCCAAAGCCCTTGGCTTCCACAACCGTCATGCCCTGCAGTCCCACTTCTTGTAGGGCTTCCTTTACCTCATCCAATTTGAATGGTTTGATGATGGCTTCAATTTTTTTCACGGTAAAACCTCCTGAATTCACGGATGTTGTGTTTAGATAAGACTCGACCCGAGTCGACTATTATCGGGCGAGAATCATTGATTACTTCGTACAGCTTTGAAACTGCATAATAAATGGACACTCGCTACAGGTGTGATGAAAAATTGTGCGTAAAATTAGGCCTGCTGATAGAGAGGGTGACAGAAACCTTGGAATATTAAGCTTTAATCGCCTGAAAAATATGTCTAAGAGACGGGTTCAAAAGACGTTTGGAGAATCTGAAATTGGCTAGAAAAACCTATATTACAGACGAACAGGCGTTGAAATTCCACGCTGAACCGACACCCGGAAAACTCGCCCTCAGGCCAACCAAGCCTATGGCGACTCAGCGAGATTTATCACTGGCTTATTCTCCGGGCGTGGCTGTCCCTGTTGAGGAAATCGCCAAAGATCCTGACCTAGCTTATGACTATACGTCCAAGGGTAATATGGTGGCCGTGATATCTAACGGGACGGCCATTCTCGGCCTGGGCAATCTAGGCGCGGCCGCCTCAAAGCCTGTAATGGAGGGGAAGTCCGTCCTGTTTAAGCGGTTCGCCGATATCGATTCTTTTGATATTGAGGTTGAGGAAGAGGACGCCGAACAATTCATCGAATGTGTGCGACGTATCGGACACACATTTGGCGGCATTAACCTGGAGGACATTGGCTCGCCGGAGTGTTTTATCATCGAGCAGCGCTTGCGTGACGAGCTCAATATTCCGGTCTTTCATGACGATCAGCATGGCACGGCCATTATTGCGACGGCAGGATTGATTAATGCGTTAGACCTGACGGGTCGTAAATTCGAAGATACCAAAGTTGTTTTGGCTGGTGCCGGGGCTGCGGGCCTGTCCGTTTTGGGGCTGATTAAACGACTAGGCATCAAGGATGAGAACGCAATTGTTGTCGACAGCCGCGGCGTTGTTTACCGGGGCCGCAAAGAATACATGGATCAATGGAAGGCGCCCCACGCTATTGATACAGACAAACGCACGCTAGCAGAGGCCATAGTCGGCGCCGATGTATTTCTTGGTCTTTCAATCGCGGGGATTGTGTCCCAAGACATGATCAAATCCATGGCGAAAAATCCGATCATTTTTGCCATGGCGAACCCCGATCCTGAGATCACGCCCGAAGATATCAAAGCTGTCCGTGATGACGCCATTATCGCCACAGGCCGGTCTGACTATCCCAATCAGGTCAATAATGTACTTGGTTTTCCTTATATTTTCAGAGGGGCGCTCGATGTCAGAGCCCGCAACGTCAACGAAGAAATGAAACTGGCCTGCGCCAATGCACTGGCTGATTTGGCCCGTCAAGACGTGCCCGAAGAAGTGGCTGCCGCCTATCACGGCAAGCGGCCCAAATACGGCCCGGAATATATTATCCCTGCGCCGTTTGATCCGCGGCTTATTTCCGAAATCCCGCCTTATGTGGCCCAGGCCGCTATGGATACGGGGACGGCCCGCAAGCCAATCGAGGACATGGACGCCTATCGACGGCAACTGGCTCGGCGCCAAGACCCGACAGCGGCTTTGCTTCAAGGCATTACGGCATCGGTGCAAAGAGAGCCTAAAACGATTGTATTTGCCGAAGGAGAGGAGCCAGCGGTTATTCGCGCGGCTCAGGCCTTTCAGCAGCGCGGCCTGGGCAAGGCCATTCTGATCGGGCGCGAAAAACCCGTGCAGGACAATATGAAATTGCTTGGCATAGAAAACGGCGAAGACCTGACAATCCTCAACGCCCGTCTCTTTGATCGAAACGCCGAGTTTGTGGAAACGCTTTATGGTAAGCTTCAGAGACGGGGCTTTCTGCGAAGAGACGCGCAACGCCTTGTCAATAATGACCGGAACGTATTTTCCTCTCTGATGCTCAGTCACGGTCTGGCCGCGGGCATGGTCACCGGTGTGACGCGGACCTACGACAAAGCGTTACGCGATGTCCGGATGGTTCTGGCACATGATCGGGACGAGCGCACTATGGGGGTGTCTGTAGCGATCAATAAAGGCAAAACCCTGTTTATCGCCGATACCAACATCACAGAGTTTCCGTCCGCCAAAGATCTTGCCGACATTGCCGAGACGACGGCCGGCTTTGCCCGGCAATTTGGATTTGAGCCGCGCGTGGCCTTATTGTCTTACTCAACTTTTGGAAATCCTGTCGGGGAACGTATGGAGCGGGTGAGGGAGGCGGTCCGCATCCTTGATGAGCGTCAAGTCGACTTTGAATATGAAGGTGATATAGCCGCCGATGTGGCCCTCGATCCTTTACATAGCTTGACCTATCCGTTCTCGCGTCTGACAGATGCGGCGAATGTTTTGATTATGCCGGCCATTCATTCAGCGTCCATTTCGACCAAGCTTTTGAATGCGGTTGGCGGGGCCACGGTGTTGGGACCGTTTCTGACGGGCCTGGAAAAACCGGTTCAGATTTGTCGCCTGGGCGCGCCTGCGTCTGAAATCATTCAAATGGCGACACTGGCCGCTTTTGCGCCGTCTCATCGGTGATACTTGTCCAAACCTCGTATTGATTTAACCCAGGGTAATATCACCGGTCATGTTTTGCGCATGGTTGGGCCTTTTACCATAGCTGTCATGGCGCTGTTATCGGCCGGCATGGTGGATATGTGGTTTCTGGGCAATCTCGAAGACCCAGCCCGGCCAGACCTGGGCGTATGGGCCATTGCAGCGCTGACCATTGCCTGGCCGCTGACCTTTCTGGGGAACTCCGCCAATATCGGATTAGGGGCAGGGACCATGTCTGCGATCAGCCGCGCCATCGGCCAGAATGAAGGTGATAGAGCCAAGCGCCACGCCGCAGCCGCCATTATCTTTGCGCTTTTGGTTATGACGTCGCTGGTGACGCTTATGCTGATCGCTATGCCTTTTATATTGCGCGCCTATACGGAAGCCGGGCCTGAGGTTGTGGCGATGACACGCTCTTACCTTCTCATTTCCTTTCCCGGCCTTATCATCGTTTCTGTGGCGAGCATGTGTAATAATGTGCTCAGGGCCGGGGGCGAAGCCATGCTCCCGAGCTCAATCATGATCTTGGGCGCGGTGATCAATATGGTCCTCGACCCATTTCTTATTTACGGGATCGGGCCTTTTCCGCGCATGGAAGTGCAAGGCGCGGCTATTGCGACCCTTTGCGGGAATGTGATCGCCGCCATTTACGGATTTTATCTGGCTTTCTTCTATCGCAGGCTAGTGGACTTTAAGGACCTGACACTTCGGTCATTTAGAAATGCCGTGAAGATTATCGGCGCTGTTGCTGTGCCGGCTATGGGGACTAATATTATTGTGCCGATCGCAGCCGCCGTGGCCGTTGCGATTATTACAAAGCTTCTGGCTGATGATACGCAGATCGCGGCCTTTGGACTGGCGGGCCGGTTGGAGCTTCTATCTGTCGGTGTGCTTTACGCCTTATCGGCCTGTATTGGCGCGATCTCCGGGCAAAATGGCGGCGCTGGCCTGACAGACCGGGTAAAACGGTCTTTTGTTAGCTGCTATAAAATCGGGTTTTATTGGAGCACCTTTATGGCCGTCGTTCTGGCTATAATTGGGCCGTCATTGGCCGGGGTATTCAATGATGATCCGGACCTCATCAATCATGCTCGGCCTTATTTTTATATCGTGCCAATTTCCATCTTTGCTTATGGATTTGTGTTTATCAGCGCCGCCGGTCTCAATGCATTGGGTCGGCCATTATACGGGCTGGTCTATACGATTATTCGGTCACTTGTTCTGTATGTGGGGCTGATCTTTATTGGGGTTGTGATCACCAAAAGCCTTGTCGGGGCGTTTATCGGAATTGCGGCGGCAAATCTGATTTCAGGATTTATTGCTATTGGTTGGACCATGAAACGCGCGCCCATGAGCGCTAAAAAGTCCTAGCGCAGCAGGGAGACTTTCCCACGCAGCATGTCAAAGAACATGACCCAGTCGCCGATCAGGCTATAGACCGGATGTTTAAATGTGGCGGGTTTGTTTTTCTCAAAGACGAAATGCCCGACCCAGGCGAATCCATAACCTAGGAGCGGTGTCAGTAAGAGCCACCACCAATTGGCGGTCATAATCACCCAGACCCATAAAGCGATGATCAAGCCGGTTCCCACAAAGTGCAAGCGGCGACAATTCACGTCGCTGTGCTCCGCGAGATAATATGGATAGAAGGCCTTAAAGCTGTTGAAACCTTCGGAATTGCTGGGTGTTGAATGGCTCATGAGACTATCCTGCCGAAAAGTTTTTGCGCTCGCAACATTTAAATTTGTCGCCGCGTCCCCATATGTCCTGACAACCATATCAGGGAGAGACATATGGCAAACATTATTTTATCGGGAAAAGAAAAGCTGGCCGTGGCCGGAATATTATTGGCGGCATTTGCTGTTATTTGGGTCTGGATGATACAGCCCCATGATTATGACTGGGTTGATGCCGGAGAGACCACGGCCGTCATCCATACAATCCTGCCTAATAAAAAGGTCATCGGGCCAACCTATATCAAGGCCCTTGTAACCCTGGAAAGTGGTCAGAAAATTCTGGTGAGTTTGCCGCCCAATCCAAACATCAAACAAGGCAGTGAGATCAGGCTTGCAGTCAAAACCGACAGCGTGAAAACAGATAAACGGGCCTATAGCTTTATCAGCGTGGACTAAACCACATAGTCTTTGAGCCGGTCGATGACCCAGTACATGGCGATACCGCCAATCATATAAGTCACGGCTGTCTCAACGATTTTGTCCTGGTTAAACTTGAATTTTGACAGGGCCATCAAGGCAAAGACAAAAATAAGGATCACAAAGAACTGGCCAAGCTCAACGCCGATGTTGAAAAACAGAAGCGAAAGCAGTTCCATACCTTTGGGCAGTCCGATCTCTGAAAGGGCTGAGGCGAAACCACAGCCATGTATAAGCCCGATTAGAAAGCCTATTAAGTAAGGGCGCTGTGCTGACAGTCCGACCTCGCCGCGAAACTTTCTCATGATTTCAACAGCTAGAAGCACAATGCTCATGGCGATCAGGATTTCAACAGGCCTGATGGGGACGGACAAAAACCCGAGAGCGGCCAAAGCAAGGGTGATGGAATGGGCAATTGTAAAGGCGGTCGCGACTCCGATGATCTGCCGCCGCTCAACGAGCAAGACCAGGCCCAGCACAAATAAAAGATGATCCCAACCAAATATGATATGTTCGACCCCGATCCAAATATAGTCTAGGATCGCGGCGCCGGTTTCCTGTGAAAGATCCAAACTATTGGCCGCAGGTTTAAGAAGCGCGCGCTTAGGCATGTCATCCAGATAATTGATCTCCACATACACATCGGTCAGGGTGCGCTCCAGGCCCTCAATTTTGAGGATGCCATTATCCAAGGCGCACTTCACATCATAGCTGACGGATAATGTGCCGGTTCCAAAGCTGCGCGATATCTCATTGATCTTACAATCTTCAGGAAAAACCGGATCCAGCTTAAGACGTTTCCCTGAGAGAATAGGCTGTTTCCAGACGGCTTCGAACAGGTCCGGCGTCGTTTCCGTTATCTTGAGGGAACCCGGACGCACTTCATGGGCGTGTGCTTTTTGGACAATCAAAAGCGATAAGACAAAGAAGAGAACGGTGAGGATTCGTTTCACGGATCAACACCCTCGACCTCAACCTTGTATTTTTTTAGAAGATCAACAAGGCGCTGTTCATTCGCTGCCCGTAAGGTTTTCTCCTGCCAGACTTTTTTGACTTGCGGCCTGACCTGCTCGTAATCGGGCGTATCCTTGGTGCGGTAATCATCAATTCGAACCAGATGCATACCAAATGCACTGGCGATAGGTCCCTGCCATCGGGCATCGGGCGGTAAGGCGAACAGATTATCCGTAAAATTCTTACCATATTTCCGGGTGAGTCCAGGGGCATCAATCAAGCCAAGAGTATTGCTTTCGATAAATGGGTCGCCCATGGATTTCCAATTATCATTAGTAATAGCGCCCAAAGCCGTGCGGGCCGCTGTGTCGACGTCGGTATGTTCCCCCGGACTGAAATAGACATGGGTAAACGCCCGCTGCTCTGGTTGCACGAATAGAGCGGTATTGTCTTCAAACCAGTCCTTGAGCGCGGCTTCATTCGGAAGCGCTGGCGGTGTGTCTTCATTAATCATGAAGCGCATTTTTTGCGCCAGTCGGCGCCGAATGATCGTATCGTCCGCGTCTAGCCCCAGACGTTCAGCTTCCCGCATGAGGATTTGCTCTTCCACATGGGCGAAGATCAAACCCTGTATGTCCTCGTCCGTGGGTTGGCGTTGATTTTCGCTGGCAAAAATCTGAGCTTGGCGCTGAATTTCCGCCTCGGAGACAAAGATTGTGTAGTCGCCTTTGGATATATGTTTGGCCCAAAAATGATGCCCCACAAATAGCAGGGCACCGATCAGGATGAAATGAACCAGAGGCTCGCGCCACCATTTTCGCATAGCTGGACCTATTGAGCGTCGTACCAGATCGGAGAGGTCCAGGACCGCTCTTGTAGGGTTTTCTGAAGCTTTGGATTAGGCTCAACGCCAGCTTTCAGCGCATCCCATGTGGACCATCGACAGGTCGGGTTTTCAAGCACCCGCACATAATAAGCCGCCGACTGATCGGCGTCAAAATTCGGATCGGACCAGCTCGCTTTCAGCTCCGGCGCACCTTTGTCTTTGGAGACCGAACAATCTGACAGGTCGACGGATGCGCCGTTATCTGGACAGCGATGAGTTACCGGGTCTGGGGTCAGCCCATCGGAACAGGCGACGTCATAGACCTTTTCTTTGTTTTGCCCGCCTTCGTGCCATACCTTGATGATCTGGGCGCGCTGCAGCGGGGCGCTGCGGGCGTCTCTCATGGCCCAAACGAGGAATTCCGGAGAGCCGTCCGTTCCAGATAAAGTGCCGCCCATTGGAACGCCGCCCTCATAGGCTTTTTCTACAAAGTCAGCCCGGTTCACCAGGCCGTCCGCATAATCCTTTGCCGCAAAAAAACGGACTTTATGGCGCGGGCCGGACGTGGCGTAAGTTTCCTTACGGGCCATAGCATCGTAAATGCCTTCGCGTGTGTTTTCATTGGCCCAAACCACAGCCAGGCCGGACGCCCCCCAGGCAGAGAACCAGAGATCGGCCGGTTGCCACATCTCGATGCCGTCCCAGGATTTTGCACCGTCCGGCGGGATAGAGCCCCGGGATTCTGGCGTGGCGTCAAGAATACCGACCTTGGACCAATAGTCTTTCTCGTCAAAAGCGCCGCCCGCCACATGAGTATCTGAGGCTCCAATGAGTCCAAATTTGTAAGGATTGACGCCAGTGTCTTGCTCGATACCCAGGCCTCGGGCCAGGCTCTCTCGAATATAGGAGCCGTTGATTTTGGATTTAACATCGGAACTCAGCAGGTATTCATATATTTCAAAATTTGCCCATTCGTCATTAGGGGAGAGTGCCGGGTGCGTTTCCGACGTCCCCTTGACCTGTGTCATCTCTACAATAGGTTCGTTGCGTATGCGCTGCTCAGCATATTCCTTGGTGATTGCAGCGCCGTCATAGGTCTTGAGATCAAACATCTCCCCATCTGACACATTGGAATTATGCGGGATCGCCATGACTTCATTACCAGATGCGCGCTGCTTATCCATCCAGTCCCAAAGGTCTTCGGGATTAACAGAGTCTAGTGTTGCAAATAGACGATCGGGCGCATTGTCCCGGAAGACCACATTCCGGTGTAGATTGCCGCCGATAAAGCTGTTGTCATCGCGCTGTTGTGTTGACACAGCGGTATATTCATAGGCTGCAAAAGTGGTCAGTTTGCCGGGTACATAATGTTTATTGGCGACTGCGATCGCATTTTGCCAGGTGCTGTCGATCAGGTCGCGATCATAGATTTCCGGGTAGGGCTCACCACTGCGTACAGATCCCCCCATGGTACCAAAGGCGGCGGTGACATCATCGGGATCGGAACTAAACATGCCCTTGGCTAGCTCGACTTTGGATAAAGGACTGTCAGGGTCATGCATCGCCGGAAGGACGCCCATATAGGCCCCGTGATCGGTTGCCGCCACAAAGTCCAGAGGCTCACCCCAAATCGAGATGTCGTACCCTGCCGGATGGCGGATGGTTTCGCCCCTAGCAAACCGGTAAACATCATCTGGCGTATTACGCACGTTGAAAATATAGGCATCAAACGAGTTCTTGGTGTGAATATGCAGATCCCCGAAATAGGCATTCTGTCCCGTGACAGCGGAGCCCGCTAATTTGGCTGAGGTCTCTGATTGTGCTGGCGTTTCGGATTTCTTGTCTGCTGGCGATGTTTGATCACCGCCTTTGCAGCCTGCCAATAGTGCAATAGCTGCTACACTCCCGATTAAGGTCCGCATTCTCCCCTCCATGAATACTTTTATGAACGCTAAAGCTAAACAGGCCTTAGGGGTGACGCAAGTGAAAAAAGTTGCATATGCGCTAACGGAAATCTGTCTCGTAATGCCATTGATCTGGCTGTGCATATAGGCGGCGTTTTGCGCCCTCAATCGTCAGGTCCAGACTGTCATAACAGGCATCACCCGGCCACATTGTGATGAACCCTTTTTCGCCCCGCGTGAATTTCGTTTCAAACCGCTCGGGTTCTAGATCTGACAGGCCATTCAGGGCCGCCTCTACGCTGTCATAGTCCTTGAGTGACCAGAGCGAAATATAGGTGGGCGGCATAAGGTAAAGATCAGGCGAGGGAACCTTGGCCAGCGCGGCCTTGGGGCATATCCATTGATAGTCATGGATTTCGCCGTCATCAATTACGACCGGTGTGTCTGGGGCTTTTGCCACAAAAAACCAGGTCGAAAACCGGCGCTTCTCCTCCACTGGCGGGATCCAATTGGACAGGGCCGCGAAACGGGCGCCTGAAATATCCAGACTGGTCTCTTCCATAGTTTCACGGATCGCCGTCTGTTGGGCTCGGGGAATCTCGTCAAGGTCAGGACCGTCCTCATCGTCGACCCGTCCGCCAGGGAAAACCCAGGCTCCGCCAAATGCTTTGAGTGCCTTGTTACGGCGTAGCAAGAGGACCTCGATGCCGACGTCTGTATCTCTTAATAAAAGGACAGTGGCCGCCGGTATGAGCGGGCTGGGATTGTCAGGATTTCCGCCTAGGACCACTAGATATCCAAATCAACGAATTGCGCATTATCTTGGATATATTGGAAGCGCAGTTCTGCGCGTTTGCCCATCAGGGTTTCAACCAGCGATTCTGTTGTCGGCAGGTTCTCATCATCAATTGTGATCTGGATCATTTTACGGGTTTTCGGGTTCATGGTCGTGTCTTTGAGTTGAGCAGCCATCATTTCGCCCAGACCTTTAAAGCGGCCAATGTCGATCTTGCCACGCCCCGTGAAGACCGTCTCAATCAACTGGTCTTTGTGGGCATCGTCGATGGCGTATTCGGTCTTGGCCCCTTGTGTAATTTTGTAAAGCGGCGGCATGGCCATAAAGAGACGGCCCTGTTCGATCATGGGCCGCATATAGATATAGAAAAATGTAATCAGCAACGCGGCGATATGAGCCCCGTCCACGTCGGCGTCAGTCATTATGACGACCCGTTCATACCGCATATCATCCAGATCAAACTTTCGTCCGATGCCGGTCCCCAGGGCGGTCATAAGATCATTGATTTCCGCATTTTTGGAAATCTTGTCCATGCTTGCACTGTGAACGTTCAATATTTTTCCGCGCAAAGGCAGTATCGCTTGGGTCTCGCGGTTGCGGGCCTGTTTAGCAGAGCCGCCCGCACTGTCGCCCTCAACGATGAACAGCTCGGTATCGGTCGAGTCTTTACGGGAACAGTCGGCCAGCTTACCCGGAAGGCGTAGTCTTTTGGTGGCAGATTTTCGGTTGATATCGCGCTGCTTGCGGCGACGGACGCGCTCATTGGCTTTTTCGATAACCCATTCCAGCAGCTTGGTGGCGTCCTTTGGCGAAGAGGCCAGCCAGTGGTCAAACGGATCGCGAACCGCGCTCTCTACAACCCGCGCGGCTTCAGTGTTGGAAAGCTTATCTTTGGTTTGGCCTTGGAATTCGGGATTGCTAATAAAGACAGAAACCATGGCGGCCGCGCCGTTCATAACGTCATCGGCTTTGACGTGGGTCATTTTCTTGCCCATGCCGCTAATGTCTGCATAGGCGCGCAGGCCCTTGGTTATGGCCGCGCGAAGGCCCTGTTCATGGGTGCCGCCGCCGCCTGTTGGGATCGTATTGCAATAGGATCTGACGAAGGTATCAGCATCGCCATAACCTTCTGGTGACCAGGCAATGGCCCATTCGACACGTCCATGACCGCTGTCTTTTTTGCTCCGACCAGCGAAAAGTTCGGGGGTGACCATAGCTTTGGTGCCCATGGTTTCCTTAAGGTAATCGGCCAAGCCATTTGGGAAGTGGAAGACGGCCTCATGCGGCACAGCATCCAGTTCCTGAACCAGTTTCTTGTCACATTTCCAGCGGATTTCCACGCCTGGCTGGAGATAGGCTTTCGCCCGGGTCATCCGAAACAGGCGCCCCGGTTTGAAATGCGCCTTTGGTCCAAAGATTTCAGGATCCGGATGGAATCGAACCCGCGTACCGCGGCGGTTATTGATGGGGCCCATGTCTTCTAGTTTACCGAGGGGTTTGCCCTGCGAAAACTTCATACGAAACAATTGCTTGTTACGGGCAACTTCTACTTCCAGAGCATCTGACAAGGCATTGACCACCGACACGCCTACACCGTGGAGGCCACCTGAAGTTTCATAAGCGTCACTGGAAAACTTACCGCCGGCATGCAAGGTCGTCATGATGACTTCGAGAGCGGATTTGTCTTTGTATTTGGGGTGCGGATCAACAGGAATACCGCGACCGTTATCGGTTACAGACAGGAAGCCGTCTGTATGAAGTTCAACTTCAATGCGCGTGGCATGTCCGGCCACAGCTTCGTCCATTGAGTTATCGATAACCTCGGCAAAAAGATGGTGCAGGGCACGGTCATCCGTGCCGCCGATATACATACCCGGACGCATGCGAACGGGTTCAAGGCCCTCAAGGACCTCAATATCTTTGGCGGAATAGTCGTCGTTACTCATAGAGGCAAACAGGTCTTTTTTCTTTTTAGCGGCCATTTAAGAATCCAGAATTGGTAACAGCCCAGAACTTGGCCGATTCTCTTTATTTTTTGTAAAAAGAGATTCCCGGCACTGCGCAAGGCAGAAGCCGGGAAAACTTTATATTTTAGAAAATCATCCGTAGGACAACTCGGCCAGTGTGACGGATGAAGCCATCCCGGATGTCACTATCAAAATCAAATCCGAAGGATGAGTATTCTGACCCGGCCGCTAGGCTAAATCCGACCAGGAAGCCATCACTTGGGAAGGCTTCTGAAACGAGCGTGCTGCGCATGGTCCGGTTGGAGAAGCCGTATGATGTTGTCACGCCGTCATTGACGAATTCATTGCGATATCCAAAGCGCAGGGACGGGCGGAGCCAAGTCCGGCGCCCTTCGAAAAATGCGCCGACATTTAACATGGCCGATGCCCCCGCCAGTTCTGAGGTTCGACCGTCAACGTCGAGCGCGATCGCAGCATTACCGGTTTCCGTATAAGCGTTTTCTTTCAGTCGCAGATAATCGAGAGAGAAGGCCGGGCGCATCCAATACTTTTCGCCAACATCGATATCGTATCCGCCCCGGATCGACGCATTAACGTGTGAGCCTGACCAGCTGCCATCTGTGCTTTCGTCAAAATTACCAATGCGGACGTTACGAGTTTGGTCGAAATCGTTCCAACCCCCGCCGCCATATAGGTCGATGCTAAAGTCGCCTGTTTCGATGCCGCCGTAGAGGCCGCCCTGGAAGGTCATGACATCCATTGGGTCATCAAATCCAACGACGTCCTCGATTTCGGTCGAGGCAAAGCCAAAATTGACGCCGGCAGCATGGAACGGACCAAAGGCTGTATCCAGCCCGCCCGTAAAGCCAAAGCCAAAGCCGCGATATTGCTCGGATAGTCCTGCCAGGTCGCGGTCGGCGAAATATGTGAATTCCTGTATCCAGGCGCCGCCTGGCTTGGCTTGTGAACGACGGGCATTTTCAAGATGGGAGCCAACTGCGCCAACCGCGCCGTCGACATTTGCGACAACGAAATGCCGGGCTGCCGAAGCAAATTCCGGCATAAGTTGATTGACCGCATTGCGGAAAGTGTCAGCGTCCGTGATATTTACAAAGGCCTCGGCTAGCTGCTGGTTTCCAAAGAGCGCGTCATAGGCTGTCGCAAAGCTGGCTGTTTGGACCGCATCAAGGCCAAGCTCGTTAGTTTCTCTGAGATCTAGGGTAATTAGTAGCGCCGTCGGATCATTCGGGTCGATCTGGAATGTCGTGTCGTAAAGGTAAGGCGATGTGAATGACAGAAGCGAGTCCAGGTCGCCAATGTTTAGCGCGCCGCCCGCATCGAGAATAGTGAATGTGTTGTTTGTCTGGTCCACTACGTCCGTCAGAAGAGGGAGAATTGTTGCGCCAGTGTCAAACGTGATGTCGCCGCTGGTCAACAGTGTCGATGCAATGCCGGACTGACCGCTTAGCGTCGGCGAGAAAGACGAAGTGCCATCAAAATAGGCGCTCGTCGCGTTGATCGCCGTCGCCGAAGTTTGGTTCAGGGCGCTGCCTTCAATAACAGAAATGACTAGGTCGCCGGTATCCGTCAATGTTCCGGAGTAAGTGGAGCCGCCGGACAAGGCGAATGTGTCCGCGCCATCAGAGAAAGACAAAGCCCCCGTAATGGTTCCCGAAGCCAGGTTGACGGTGTCATCGCCCGTGCCAAGAAGAATGTCGCCGAGAATTTGAGGCGCCGTCGGGTCAATGTCGTCATCCGGGTTTGGATCTGTTGGCAGGGTCTGATTGATTGTTACGCCAGCCGTATTGGCCCGAAGGTCCATGGCGATTGACGTGAAGTTCAGTTCTGAGTTCCCTAATGGATCCGAACTTGAGATGTTGGTCAGGATAGCGCCCGTGTTATCAATGAC
>CALDSY010000122.1 GCA_937924355.1 uncultured Caulobacterales bacterium | reverse complement strand
GCTCCCCATAGAAACCACCATACGAATAGCGTGGGTAAAAGTGCTAGTCCATACTTTCCAGCCGACGGCACCTCGGTCATACGCAGAAGAAAAGAAATGCCAAATATGGCAATGACATAAAATATCATCGAGACGGCAGTTATTTTCATGTATCGTTTTTTTGCAATTGACAGATTCATAACACGCTCCTTTTTTTGTCAAGTTTACTGGCATATATATACTTGACAAACCCAAGTGACAGTGCCATATAGAATGCATGAGCATTCTAAGTAAAACATATTTTCATGACGAAGAAGCGGCATTTGCCCATTTAGAGGGCATTGTTTGGGGCAATAAGCCTGTCTGCCCAAAGTGCGGTAATTGCGGCGAGAAGCCGATTTACGCGCTAAAGGGCGTGCGCTCTAAGCCAAGCAAGAAAAATCCGCAAGGTGTAATTCGTCATGGTTTAAAAAAATGTGGTTCTTGCCGCAAACAGTTTACTGTGCGTGTCGGTACTGTCTTTGAAAGCAGCCATATTCCGCTCCACAAGTGGCTACAGGCCGCTTATTTGATGATGTCCAGTAAGAAGGGCATTAGCAGTAAGCAGTTAGAACGGACGCTTGAGATTACGTATAAGAGCGCGTGGTTCATGGCGCATCGTCTACGCGAAGCCATGCGTACTGGCGACCTGAACTCTTACGGTTCTGGCGGTACGGACGTTGAGGTAGACGAGACTTTTATCGGTGTCGATAAGAACGCCAATACAAATGTAAAAAGTAAAAACTGGGTTCAGCGCAATAAAGTGCTGTCTATTGTGGACCGTGAAAGCGGTCAGGTTAAATCTTGCGTGATTAAAGACCTGAAAGTCTCCACAATCGGCCCTATCGTGTCTGCTAACGTATCCCGTGAAGCCCGTCTATTGACCGACGAAGCCCCTCGTTTGAAAAATGTAGGTTATGGCTACGCTGAACACGCGACCGTCAACCACGGCGCTAAAGAATACGTCAACAAAGCAGACCGGACTATCCACACAAACACGGTTGAGGGTTATTTCAGTATCTTCAAGCGTGGCATGAAGGGTGTCTATCAGCATTGCTCCACAAAGCATTTACACCGCTATCTGGCAGAATTTGATTTCCGCTATAACTACCGAGAAGCCCTCGGCAATAATGATATGGAACGGACGGAAGCCGCCCTACGTGGCATCGTAGGCAAGCGGTTGACGTATCAAGGGCCTAACTAAGAACAGTTGTAGAACAAAAAACAAATTGTCAAAAAGGGCTTGACATGGTAACATCTCGCAGGTTCTGCCGTCGTCGAAGGTTCTAGTTTACTAGGAGTATTTATGTAGGCGGCGGCGGAGCCGTAACTTTTCTAGCGTTTTTTGGTCTGAATATCCAGTGCCTGTAAGGGTCATCCCAATAGCTTGTCCTAGAAGATCTGGTTCCTGTTGATATTCCTATATTGAACGAGCGTTCGTATAAATTTTGGATTTCAGAATTAATAGCTTTGTAAACCTTTTCTTTGGCAATTGTCCTTTTTCCTCGACGTGGTGAACCTTCAGGTTTTTTTAGATTCCATTCGTTAAGTTTAAACTGCATTGAACCGAGAATAATATCCAGGCCTTGTTGAATAACATGTTTAGAGGAGTCTATCTCAGATATTGAGCCAGATGGGAAAAATATGTTTCTGCCGTTGTAGGTCGGCGTATCTTGAAGTGCAGTGATTTTCTGCCTGAACTTTCTTTTCTTTTCTTTAGTGTCAGGGATTTCATCAAGCATTATGGATACGAAAACTCGATCAATGCTATCGGGGTTGCAATATTGTAACCCAAATGCGTGTTTGATAAATTGATAATACAGGAGAAAATATCGGTTATCATGGTGGTACTTTTCGAGGCCCAAGGCTTCAAAACGCTTTGAAGTAAACATTATCCGCACTTTAATTCGGCCTGATGAAATAAATCGAAAGTAGTACCGAATAAACTCGCTGTACCGCTCCACGTCTTGACTTGTGATAGCGGTCCACTTTACTTCCCTGCCATACCCTAGCTCTGATTTTTTAGCGTTTAGCAGTTCGGCTATCGGCTCAACATCTTGAGTGCGCAAAAGCGCGCCGCCGTAAAAATTTGCAAACTTCTCCCCTTTCTGAGAAGATTCATCGCAATATATTGTGTAAAATCGTTTTGCCATCGTAGAGTATCGATAACTTATGACCCAAAAAAAACAAATCGACAAATTCAAAAAAATGGCCAAAGAGCTTGAATGTGACGAGCGCGAAAAGCCGTTTGAGAAGAAGCTCTGTAAGCTCATAAAAGAAAAGCCCGCCGATAAATCTGCGAGCTAATCCTGCCTTTTGGCAAATGCTTACGGGACTTGAACCCGCGACCTTCCCATTTTCAAAGGGACGCTCTACCAACTGAGCTAAAGCCCCGTCAAAAACACACTTTCGTATGCTTGTGGTGGAAATATCAATTTAAGAAAACAAAGTGGGTTTGTCAAATATACAATCGCCAGTTTACTTTACACAGTCAAGCAGGCTTGACATGTCAAGTTTGTTTGACACTTTTGTTGAGAACTACAAAATAGGTGTTCCGCGGCCGAATAAAATTGCCCGCCCCGGCTGAAACATTTGCTTTCCACTGGGGGTAGAATTTCCTATATCAAAATGACAACGATAAACGGGGAGATATGTGTCGGGCTGGTTCTATCTGACGATCGCAATTTTATTGGAAATTGCGGGGACATTTTTCTTGAAGCTCTCCGATGGGTTCTCAGATTTAAGGTATGGGATAACCTCCCTCGTCCTTTATTGTCTTTGCTTTCTTTTCTTTGCCCCGGCGCTAAAAAAGCTCCCCATGGGCGTTATGTATTCCATCTGGAGCGGCGCCGGAATTGTCGGTATTGCCGTGCTGGGATATTTCTATTTCAATCAGGCTCTTTCTATTACGCAAATGGGATTTATCAGCCTCATCCTGGCCGGGGCGATCGGCCTGAATTTGACCACCCCGGAAACATAAACACATCCACACGAAATTGTGTCTTGGCTCGAAGGTAAGATAAGTTAAAAGCCCCCCATGAATGCTCTGATTGATCCCTCCAAATTCAAAGACCCGATTATCACGGCTAAGGGTGAGACCCGGGCTATTGTGGAATGGGATCACCTCAAAACACTTTGGCTGAACACAGGCAGCCTGTGCAATATTGAATGCGCCAACTGCTATATTAAGAGTTCTCCGACGGCGGATCACTTCCTATATCTCAAGGACTCGGATCTGTTGCCTTATCTGGATGAAATTGATGAGATGGGATTAGGCGCTGTCGAGATTGGCATGACAGGAGGCGAGCCCTGTATGAACCCGCATTTTGCCCGCATGTGCACCATGATCCTGGAGCGGGGCCACAGCCTTTTGGTGCTGACCAATGCCATGAAGCCGATGATGCGTCCTCGGGTCCAGAAGGCCTTGCTAGAGCTAAACGAAACCTATGCCGGTAAAATTACCATGCGGGTCAGCCTCGATCACTTTACGGCCCAGGGCCATGACGAAGAGCGCGGCGATGGTAGTTTTGATATCGCTGTGGTCGGTCTCGACTGGCTGACAGAGCACGGTTTTGATCTGCACATTGCCGGGCGGGCCATGTTCTCAGAAAGTGACGCTGAGGCCCGCGCTGGCTATGCCAAATTGATTACGGCCCGCGGATGGAAGATTGACGCGAAGGATCCGGCGGCGTTGATGCTATTTCCGGAAATGGATGAGAAGGTTGACGTCCCGGAAATCACAACAGAGTGCTGGGGCATTCTCTCCATAGATCCGCGCTCTATGATGTGCGCCAATTCCCGCATGCTGGTGAAACGAAAAGGGGCCGACAGCCCGGCGCTTTTATCCTGTACCCTGCTCTGGGATGATCCCCAATTTGAAATGGGCCAGACTCTCAAAGAAAGCCTGACCCCCGTTTCGTTAAATCACCCACATTGCGCCAAGTTTTGCGTCCTTGGCGGGGCGAGCTGTTCCGCTTAATTAACCCGCTTCATTACCGGGCAAACTCACTTTCGCCGACGGCTTTTTTAAGGAACTTATCCAGTTCAACGAAAAACTTTTTGCGGTTTTTCTCGTTGGAGAGATAGTGATCCTCATCCTCAAATTCGATGGCCGTGACCTTCGCCTTACTGCCCTTGAGGGATTTTTTCATGCGTTTGTACTGGTCAAAGTGCACTTGCTGATCCAGCGTCCCATGGGCGATAAATACATGGCCTTGCATCTCTTCGCCGCGCTTGGCCGGTGAATTGACTTTCAGATCATCCTTGGCGTCAAAACCTTTGAGGAAGCCTTTGGCTGTCAAAGTCCCGAAACGATATTGCTTCATATCGTTGATCAGATCTTTCAGGTCGGTCACGCCGGCCATGGATATAGTGCAGGCATAAAGGTCCGGGTTTTTGATGGACGCAATCAGGGCCGCATAACCACCATAAGACCAGCCGGCTATACAGACGCGCTCGGGATCGGCATAGCCTTTCTCGATCAACCAGCGGGTTCCGTCTTCAACGTCCTCTTGCATGACCACCCAGTTTTGGCGACCCGCTTCTTCAAACTCTTTTCCGTAACCGGCCGAGCCGCGGAAATTCATTTGCAGCACACCAAATCCGCGAGACGCAAAATATTGCGCCAGATAGTCAAAACTTTTAGAGTCGCGTGCATAGGGTCCGCCGTGGGGCAGTATAATAAATGGAAGACTTTTCGGTGATGACGTAACACTGACCGGTACCGTCACATAGGCGGGAATTTTCTTACCATCTCTGGCCGTGTAACGTACAGAGATAACCTCCCCCATTTCCGCGGCCTCGAGCCCGTTATACATGCCCGAAATACGTTTTACGTCCATGGTTGACGGATTGACAAGAAAGACACCGCCCGGGTCGCTCGGACTGGACAGTTTGACGATAACCTTTGAGTAATCGCGGCTACTGTCGATGTAATCGACGGAATACCCATCATACTTGCGTCGCAGGGCATCCATGGCCGACTCTTTTGATCCGAATAATTCAATCTGGTTATTGTCCGCAACATAGCTGGCACCGATGATTTCTGATCCATCGCTACTTAGAACGACGGAGCTGACATCATAGTCGTCATTATGGAATAATTTCCGGGTAATGCTTTTTTGAGCCAGATCATAAATATAGAGCCCGAGCGTATCACGGCCATTATACCGCCCGACGATCATTTCGTTCGGGTTTGACGTAAATCCGTAAATGTCCTCATTCCCAGAGAGGCCAGGATAATCTTTATAGCTTTTCCAATCATCCCCGTCCGCATCACGAATCCGTAAGGTCCAATCGGGTTTAGACTTGTCCTCACGGCCTTGTCCGACCCGGACTTCGCCTCGCAGATCTGTATGCCACCACTGAATATTCGTACTGCCCCGTCTTTGCCGCTTATAGTTCCCGGTCCGTACATTCACTTTCTGAACATCAGGCGCCGCGACATTGTCATCGGAAAAGCTCATCAAAATGTGATCGGGTTCATCTTTGAGTTTGTCGATAACCGTATTGTTGAACTGACGAAAAAACGCCGTCGATCCAATACGCGACCCAATAGACTTGGCATTGTCCGGCTTGATCAAAACCCGGCCCTTGCGCGTCGCAAGATCGAAAGAATAAATATGCCCGGTCCGCAGCGGCGTCCCCTGATATTTATGGCTTTGCCAGAAGCTGGCCAGGATGACCTCGTTATTAGGCCAGTACAGCCATTGCGGTTTCACACCTTCTTCCATGCCAACCGCCGTCGGTTTTTGGCTACCATCGAGCCAGTAAATGCCAATGCCGTAAGACCCGTTCATGTTCTGGTAAATCGCCAACTTTTTGCCATCAGGCGATATGGCGGCGTCATAAACCCCTGGGATTTGCCCAAATGCTTCGGCGGGCGGTTTGGCAAAAGCCGAAACGCTTAAAACGATAGATAAAATAAATGAAAAGATGACTGCACGCATTTTCGTCCCCACTTGTTAATCGCTTTAAATCTAACGAGGATTGCTCTGCCGTACAACCCCTGATTTCACATTTGACTATTCTGCAAAATGTTTGGATAGGCGCAGACCTTGGGCCTGATAGTGAGAGCCGTTCTGGCCGTATAGAACTTCGGGGGTTTCCTGCATGGGTTCAAAGACCAGTTTGGCAACCGGTTGACCATGGCGCAGTAAAAATGGCACGTCCCGCCCTCGCACTTCGAGCACGGCTCTGGACCCCGTCCCGCCCATGGCGCTGACGCCGAAACCTGGATCAAAAAAGCCGGCGTAATGCGCGCGAAACTCGCCGATTTCAGTGGCAATAGGGGCCATTTCGGCGGCTTGGTCCGTGGGAATTTCCACGGCCTCCTTTGAAGCCAGGATATAAAACTCACCCGGATCCAGAATAAGTTGTCCATCAGGCGCGCGCAAAGGTTCCCAGTAGTCTCTGGCCTTGTGCGCTCCGACTCCAGACACGGTGACCAGGCCGGAATGCCGGCGCGCACGGTAGCCAATGATATCCTCTGGGCCCGCCCCTTTGAGATTTATACTAACCGTCTGAGTTGACAGTGTTTGATGTGCTCCAGCGCGAAACCGCAGCTGTACTAACTGGTCGCCCGGCTTGACCAGAATTGAAAACGTACGCGGGGCGATTTCCACATAAAGCGGCCCCTTATACCCCGCTGGGACGGCTTCGAATTCGTCGGCAGCGTCGCAAATAACGCGGGTAAAAACATCGAGACGGCCCGTTGAACTTTTGGGATTGGCGGCCGCGGCCAGATCCGGCGGCAGAGCCAGACCTTCTTGTAAAGGCACCAGATAGACACAACCGGTCTCCAAAACAGCGCCATCGCGCATGTCCACTTCGTGCATGGTAATATCCGGCAAGCAGTCTGCAACAGTTCGGCCAGACCCCGGCAGAAAACTGGCCCTCAGCCGATAAGCTTTGTGCCCGAGTCGCAAATCAAGGCTCGCTGGCTGTATTTGAGAATCGGCAGGCGCGCGGCTAGCGACGATGATTTGCCGTTCGATCAGACCCTTAATAGCCTGCTTTGCCAAGATTCCCGGTTTCATGGCCATTTCCCTATCATTCCCTTCGCCTGAGGCAAGAATGAACTGTAATTAAAGCTCCAACTGTGGATAAGACGCTTGCGCCCACGCATAGATTAGTGAATGAACATAAGCATTCCACGCCCCGGGGGTAGGGAAAATCATAAGAGAGGGAAGACGTGTACGAACAAAAGACACGCGATGTTGTTGTGCGGGTGGAACCCGACTTTCTGGACGAGCAATCCTCGCCAGATGATGACCGTTTTATCTGGGCCTACACGGTCGAGATTGAAAATCAGACAGAAACCGATTTGAAAGTTGTCGAGCGATTCTGGAAAATCGCTGATAGTCGCGGCCAAGTCCAAGAGGTCCGCGGAACCGGCGTTGTGGGTGAACAGCCCGTCTTGAAGCCCGGCGAAGTCTTTCGTTATACATCCGGCGCGCCGTTAACAGCGCCGTCAGGCATGATGCTTGGAAATTACTACGTGCAAACGCCTGAGGGCGACCGCTTCGAAGTCGAAATACCGGCCTTTTTACTCGATAGCCCGCACGAGCCGCGCTGCCTTAATTAGAGCCAACCTAAGAACAAAGAAAAATCCCCCACTGATGTGAGGGATTTTTTTGTGGGATTTACAAAAAGGGTCGCCGGTTGATGTGGGAGTATCTGCCCGGCTAATGTCAAATAGATTGGTTCTCTTCTATCGTCGCCAAGAAGGTTGCAAGAGACGGGCCAAATTTCAGCCCCTATCTGCTCAAAAGCGCCCTTTTCACCTGCTAAAAGCGATCTCAAACAAGTATACGCGCTCCTAGCGTCTCAAGTTTTTCTGAATTTCCCTTGAACTGTCCCAATATGGGACATGTTCTAGCGCGTGGGGTTTGCGGGGTAATATCCCGGCGCAGACGTGGATCCGTACTGCCCAATATATGGGTTGGCTTTGATAAAGCCTTCCACATAATTTGGCGGAATATAAACGGGAATATCCTGTCCATGCTGATCCAGCAGGGCAATGGACAAACCATCAAACCGGGCAGCCAGCAAACGGTCTTCGGGAATATGCAATGTAATCCGCTCTTCCTTGATACAGCGGGTTTGCTCATACCGGTCTGCATAGCTGCCGCCTGAGTAATAGCGGCGGTTTCGCGGCGAAGGCGACCGCATAAGGTCTCCAAAAGAGCGGTTCATCGACCGGGTCGAACTTGGTTTGCTCGACGAACGTCGCGACGATGAAGAGCGGTTTGGCTTGGAGGCAGCCCGCTCGTTTGATCTGGATGATCGTGGAACGGATGGCTTTGCCCGGCGTTCAGAAGCAGCGCTCGGGGCTGGTTTGGAACGGGCCGGAGCCTGAGTTCTTGCCTGTGCTCTGGGTGCTTGCACCGTGGGTGCTGCAGCTCTTGGAGCCTGCACGCGGGGCGCTTCAGTTCTGGGGGCGCGAGTTGTGCGGCGACGGGAACGCTCCGACGGGGCCGCACGCCGAACAGGCGGGGTAATTTCGCGCGATTGGTTTGGCACTGCGATCCTCGGACTGGAAAGTCTCGGAACGGCGTTGGAAAGTCTCGGCACGCCAGCAGCGGCGCCTGTTTCCCTGATCTGCTCAAGTTCCCGAACGCGGCGGGCGGTCTGCGCCGGTTTGGTTGAATAACGGCTGGTAGAGATCGACTCTTGTCTTCTGGCAATAGGCTGATTGGACAAATCCCCCGCGCGCTCATCCAAGCGGCGATCTCCAAGACGATCTGGCGAAACCACATTATAAGACGAAATAGATTGCTGATCTCGCAAACGCATGATCAGATCTCGTTCCTGAACATTGTCACGATCTGATCGAGAGTCGAAATCACCATCAATATAGGATCCCTCTTCGCCCGTAACGATTTCGCGAATATTCTCGCGGATTTCCGACTCTAGGCGTCGATCACTGCTCCACCGGCGGTCATAACCAGAATAATTGGTATAATTATTCCGAAGCCCTCGCCAGTTCCCATAACGGATACGGTCACACTCGCGAGAATAACGACTTGATCCACGGTAGCGCGGGAACGGTCGATAAAGTCCGCCCAAATAACCATAGGACGCACCTCGGTAATAACTATCGTCATAGGATACGTAGGTCACATCCCGCTGACAATCGAGGGCCTGAATATCATAGCTCATATAGTCTGCGGGTTGCCCATTCATATAGACGCCGTGCTCGAGGCGCTTACCGTCCCATGGATCGCGGGACTCTGATGTGTAAATAACGGTGAGGTCCAAGTAGGCGCCGCCCACAACACTTGCCCCGTCCCGGGTCATACCGCTGGATGCGGATCGCAGGCGGGCTGTTCCGGCAATTTGATTATCCTGTTCAAAAGGATCGAAGTCTTGCGCCAGATACTCCGTTCGGCCCGACAATGGATCAAATTTTGAAACCACATCCGCCGCGATGGCATCCGCAGACAGATCCGGCAGGGATTGGGCCGACCCATAGCTGGGCTGAACCCCCGTCGTCTGGACGACCACATCCGGATAGGATTGGTAGCTTTGCGCCTGCCCGGTTACGGCCGGAGAAAGCACAAAAGCTGTAGTCATAGCGAGCAGGGATTTAAGAGAGGCAGGTTTGGAAAGAATACGCATGATAGACTCTATCATAGCAAAACTGAGACCAAGATGAAATCTTTATTCATATTTTGTTCACATTTCGCACAGTGATCATCCATTCTTGCCCTTCTAATCCGCCGTTATTCGCCTATATGAATGCCATGCCAATTACCAAACTAGACCGACAAATTCTGCAAATATCCGGAGACGGTGTGACCGACTGGCTCGCTGGATTAGTCACAAACAATTTGCAGGCCCCTATCAACTTTGCCGCCCTTTTGACCCCGCAGGGCAAAATTATCGCTGACTTTTTTGCCATCCAACAAGGAAATGCCTGGCACCTGGACGTGGCCGCAAAGTTTGCAGAGGGTCTGACCAAGCGTTTGTCGATGTATAAATTACGGGCGCCTATCACGATTGAGGCCCTAGATATTGAGGTCTATGCGGCCTGGGACGGAACGGGCGATGACGGGTTTGCAGATCCTCGCCATCCTGTTCTAGGTCAACGAATATATACGCGCGGTCTAGCGTGCGAATCCTTGCCGGCTGACTATGATCAGCACCGATTAAAGCACGGTATTCCAGACAGCTCGTTTGATTTTGACACAAGTGAAGTGTTCCCAGCCAATGCCAATATGGATCGTCTGAACGGGGTCGATTTCAAAAAGGGCTGCTTTGTCGGCCAAGAGGTCGTCAGCCGAATGTACCGCAAAACCGAGGTCAAGAAACGTATGCGGGGCTTCACTTATGAGGGCGAGCTCACAGACGATACGATCAAATTGTACGAACGCCTTGTGGGCGATATTCTGCATAGCCGGGGCGGGTATGGCATGGCTATGATCCGCCACGATCGATTGCCAGAAACCTCTTTGCCGCTTATGGTTGGCGAAAGAGAGATAGAGTTATTGGATCTGCCAGATGGAAACCCCGCCGCCCATTGAAATTCGACGCAATGATCCGCGCGATTTCCGCGCCTTTGCAGAACTCAATATTGCCTGGATCAAGGACCTCCATCACGTTGAGGCTTCGGATCAGAAAATGTACGATCACCCCGAGGTTTACGCCCAGGACGGAAATTCCATTTTTTCAGCCATTGTGGATGACGAGGTCGCAGGTGTTGTCGCGTTGAAAAAAGACCATGAGGACCAATGGGAGCTGACAAAAATGGCCGTCGACCCCAAGTTTCAAGGTCGGGGCATTGGAAAGATTCTCATGGATGTCGTCGAAGGCTACGCCAAAGAAGAACTTGGCCTGAGTAAGATATATCTGATCAGTAATACCATAAATGCGGCCGCGATCCGGCTGTATAAACGCTGTGACTGGGTCGTGACCCATGAGGGGCCACATCCACGCTATGCTCGGGCTGATATTGCCATGGAGAAATTTCTTTGAGTCACAATCCAAATTTGCCGCGCTGTGCCTGGGTCCCGCCGGGCGATGAACTTTACTGTAATTATCACGATACGGAATGGGGCCGGCCTATCTGGGATGACAAGGCACTATTCTCCAAGCTTATTCAAGACGGTATGCAGGCAGGTCTGGCATGGATAACGATCCTGCGGAAACGCGAAAACATCCTGAGGGCTTTTGACGGGCTGGACCCTGACATCATTGCTTTTTACACGGACAAAGATAGGGAGCGACTTTTGGCCGATAAAGGAATTATCCGGTCCAAGCTTAAAATCAACGCGGCTATCTCCAACGCCCAGGTTTTTTTGAAAATGCGGGATGAGGAAGGCATCAATTTTAGTGAATATCTTTGGAACTATGTGGGCGGGACGCCTATTATCAACACTTGGACCAATCGGTCTCAGGTCCCTGTGGATTCTGCTGAGTCCATTTCCCTATCCAAAGATTTGAAGAAAAGGGGATTTAAATTTGTGGGCCCCGTTATTTTATATGCCTTCATGCAGGCAGTGGGCATGATCAACGACCATGAGGTCTCTTGTCATGCCTACGGGCCGTATAAATAGCGGCCCTAAAGCCCTAGATTAAGGGCCAGACCAAAAGCGGCCAATACGGCCATAACGCCGATCCCAATATACATTACATTGCGATAGCGAACTTTTCGAATCTCGGCTTTCGAGAAGCCCAGATTCACCATGAATCTGTCGATCTTGCTCGTCATGTCTCTCTCTTTTGTCTTTATACCTCCAATATGGGTATTCAGACCTAAACTTTAAAGGAGGGCTCTAACTCTCCTGACGTTTATTATCTTACATTATAAAAGAGGCGGTTTTATGGCAAACTTGAAAAACCAACCAAATTCTGCTCAGCAGAGGATTGGCATCATCGTTTTTGCGCCCCTCATATATTGAGGATAGGATGATTATAACACAGAACTGGGTCGATAGCAAAAAGGGCCGTCAGAGCCCTTCTTTTTCCAAAAACTTATCAAAACTATCGAAGAATTGATTTCGAAATTCGTCCTTTTCCATGAAAAGCTCATGTAATGCGCCCGGTACAACCGAAAAATCGATGCCGGCCCTATTGGCAAATTTGGAATTGGAGGCCGGATCCACAATGGGATCTCCGCCGGCCGCAATAATCAGTCCAGGCACTTTCAATTGACGGGCGTTTCTGTTCACATAATTCATGGCCCAAAGCGCCTGACTGACCCAAGAAACCGTCGGACCGGCGACTCTTAGTTCTGGCGTCGTTTTGAAATAGCTGGCCCAGCGCTGAAAACGGTCAAAATCCGAGGTAAGCTTGTTGCCCTTAAACGGGACAGGCAGGCCGCCTGTTTTTTTCTGAAAAGGAACGTTACGCTTGGACATACCTAATAGATTGAAGCCCTTGATCACGATTTCTGACATGCGGGTTTCGACGTCGAAAATACCTGTCATAGGCGCGCTGCAAACAACGGCGCTTGGGTTTACGACACCTGAAAGTACGGCCAGTAAAACCACACACCCTCCCATGGAATGTCCCATGGCGATATGAGGCTTGGGCAGATCATCTTCGAAGGTTTTAATTCCGAAGGCAAAATCGTCAGCGTAATCCTGAAAACTCTCAACATAACTTTTTAGACGGTCTTCGAGGAGCCGGTCGGACAACCCCTGCCCGCGCGGATCAATGACCAGCATGTTGAAACCCCGGTTCAGGAAGTCTTCGACTGTTTCGAAATATTTTTCGATAAATTCCGTCCGTCCGGGGCTGAATATAATTGAACCGCGTGGATCCGGATGAGGCGTCTTGGCCAGCATGACTCTAAGACGGACGCCTTCATGATGGATATAGAAAAACTCTGCATGCCGGACAATCATCTCCGGCAAAGGGCCGTCCCACGGTCGAACGACTGGGGCAGTTTCGAATTTTCCAGTATTCGCCACGTTTTTTCCCAAAAATAAAGGGGCCTTCAAGGCCCCTCTTTATACCCGATAGGGCAAATTACATAGAGCTAAAGAGGCTCTGTAATCCCATAGCAACCGACATATCGCCCGCTACTTTCAGCTTACCGGACATGAAAGCCATCATCGGGTCCAGATCACCGGCTGCAAGTGCCAGGAAATCGTCTTTGGAAACGGAAATCGTGCAATCGGCGTCATTGTCGCCTTCTATGGCTTCCGAACCCTCAAGGAAGATTTTACCGTCATCACCAAAGTCAAATTTGACAGATTTGTCTGTCCCGCCTGAAGCGGACAGCGCTTCTTTCATTTTTGCAACGATATCTGCGTTATCCATAACCGGATCCTTTCAAGATAATTTCGGGCGTTATAGAGCCAAAAGGGTTACCGTTTCCAGTAAAAATAACGCCCAAAAGTGAATGGGCGTTAACAATTCTGCTTATTTCGGTTTGCGGAATTTCAGTGTGGCCCGGTCGCTTTCGCCGATATTCTGATAGAGCTCCGCATTAAACTCGGCCGCTTCTGGCGTTCCCTCCTTGGGTGTTCGCGAACGCGGCGGTAGCGTCCACACGCCAAATGGGTGGTCCGCTGTATCTTTGGGGTTGGCGTTTATCTCGCTTGATCCGACAAATTCGAAACCAGCCCGGTTTGCCAGGTCTTTCATATAGCTCTCTTGTACATATCCGGTTTTACCACGAGGATCTTGTTCCATAGTTTCAGGTAAGCGGTGCTCAACAATCCCTAGAATTCCGCCTGGCTTAAGCGCCGCATAAAACTCCTCAAATGCCTCATCCGCATAACCACGTCCCATCCAGTTATGGACGTTTCTGCGAGAAATAACGACGTCTGCGGTACCCGGTTCGATCATGGCACCGTGGCCCTGACCAAACGCACCAAATGCCATATCGCCATAATCGGCATTCCCGACATATTTATCCCGGAAGGCCTTGTTGCGTTTATCCGTATATTCACCGGCATTATCCGGATAGAGCACGGCTGTGTAGCTCCCCGCGTTCTCTTTGTAGTATTTCGCTAGGATGGGCGTGTAATATCCAGGCCATACTTCGGCGACATGCTTGCCAGGCTCAACCTCGAAAAACGCCAGAGTTGCCGCCGGATTACGGAATTTGTCCACTTTTTTGGCGGCCTCCCGTCCAGGGTCTGCGACTGCATCTGCCAGAGTATAGACTTTCTCAACTGGAGTATCGGCCTTTTGGCTGGCCGGTTTATCTGCTGGATTGGAAGTCGTTGATTGTTTGCAGCCCGAAAAAGTCAGGGCCGTGCCCAACAAAACGGTGCCAAGGATTGAATATTTCATTGTAGTCTCCCGGAATTGAAATTTTCAAAGTGGTTAATGTCCATTAACTAAAAATCAAGTCACATATGTGAGAGAATAGAACATAACGAAAACATTTGTTGCGGAATCAGCGAAACTGTGAGAACCAAACCTATGGAACCGATTTTTTCTTATGGCGATATCTCTGTTACGCTTGTGGAGCTATTGGTTGGCCTTGCTTTGGTCTTGGTCAGCATTTTGATCACGCTTTATCTGTCCCGGCGCGCCTCGCGCATGTGGGGACAGCATATTAATCAAGTGCATCATCAACAAGCCGAGCTTCAAGGTCGCCTCACTCAAATGGCCGAAGAGTCCGCAAAACGCGAACTTATGCTACGCGAATCCCTAGACCAGCGCCTAGATAATGTCTCTGACCGGGTGGGCAAATCTATTTTCGAAACCCAGGAACGCAACTCGGAAAACCTCAAACAATTGCATGAGCGTCTGGCCTTGATTGACCGGGCCCAAAAGAACATTGAGACCTTGTCCGGCGAAGTCTCTGGGCTGCAAAACCTGTTATCGAACAAACAAGCTCGGGGCGCATTTGGTGAAAAACAAATGCAAGATCTGATTTCCGACTACCTTCCGCCGAAAACCTATTCCTTTCAGGCGACGCTGTCTAACCGCAAACGGGTTGATGCACTGATCCATATGCCCGGCCAACAGGGAGATGTGGCCATTGATTCGAAGTTCCCGCTGGAAAGCTGGCGGCGGATGATGGAGGTAGAAAATACGCCGGAAGAGGACGCGGCACGCCGGGACTTCGCCCGGGATGTCCAGGTCCATATCAAATCCATCGCCGAGAAATATCTGATTTTTGGTGAGACCCATGATGTGGCCATGATGTTCCTGCCGTCGGAGGCCATCTATGCTGAGCTCCATACGCATTTCCCAAAGGTTATAGAATCCGGGTTTAAGCAAAAAGTCATGATCGTATCACCGACCACATTCATGGCCACTTTGCACACCATGCGCGCGGTCATGAAAGACGCCGCCATGCGTGAACAAGCCCATATCATCCAAAAGGAAGTGGGCATGATGGCCAAGGACGTTGCCTTGCTTGATACCCGCGTGGCCAAGCTGCAACAACACTTTGACCAATCCACAGAAGATATGCGACAAATACGGATATCCACGGGAAAGATTATGAAACGAGCGGATAAAATCGATGCCATTGAAGACCATATGGATCAAACCGAGCCTTCTAATATTGCGGACTTTCGCAAAAAGGCCTGATCATTGATGTGGTATGATGGTCGCCTGTTTAAGATCGTCGAAAGCAGCGGTCGGACCCAGACCGGTGAAGATACGGTCTTTCAATATTTTCAAAAAGGCGATCTGTTAAAGGGGAAATACTCTGGCGGCGAGATCGAGTACGGCCACATTCTGGGCCTGGTGGACGAGGACGGTAACATCAATTTCCGTTATCATCATATCACCTATGAAGGCACAATCATGACCGGTAAATGCAAGTCCCGGCCGGAAGTCATGGAAAACGGCAAAATTCGCCTGCACGAACGCTGGCAATGGACCTGCGGCGACCGATCCAAGGGCACAAGCACACTGGAAGAGATATGAGAAGCATTTGTAAAACTATTTGCGCCGTGATGATAACAAGCGCACCAATGATGGCCAATACTGGGTGGGCGCAGACGGCGCCAAATCCCGATGCGTTAAAAGCCATGAACAGTTTTTTTGAACGCGCTGAACAGATCAAAGTCGATATTTACGCCGACAGGGTCCAAGACCTGATTAAAAATGAGCCGGACCCCAAAGTGCGAGACGCCAAGCTGAACGCGACAATGTATTATTCGGCTATTTGTAGCCTACAACGACAATATTTTTACAATCGAGATAACAAAGAACAACATCTTGATGACGCCGTGCGATTAAACGAACACTATCAATTGTTCGCCCGGGCCATGGCACGTCATGGCTTGATGAGTGTTGAACAAGCCAAACAAGACTTTGTGACAAAACGGCCAAAAGGCGAGGCTTTTATTGCTCAGATATACAATCAACAACCTGCCAACGCCGAAGCCGAACCAAAAGAACGTGCAATACTAAACCGAAATTGCGACGGTGCTGCGGTTCTAACCCAAAAAATAGATAATGCGGCTTTGAATAAAGCAGCAGCCAAATAACCTCAGAATGGTCGCCGCGAATTCAGCGCGGCATTGATCGTCCCGTCATCCAGATAGTCAAGCTCGCCGCCAACTGGCACGCCATGGGCCAGCCGAGAAATTATGATGCCCCCTTCATCCTTTTTGAGGCCTTCGATGTGATCCGTAATATAATGCGCTGTGGTCTGGCCATCGACGGTGGCATTCATGGCCAATATAACCTCGGCAATGCCGCCCGCCTTCACCCGGTCGACCAAGCTGGCAATACGCAAATCTTCTGGACGTATGCCGTCAATGGCTGACAGCGTCCCGCCCAGAACATGATAAACGCCCTTGAATGTGGCGGCTCGCTCCATAGCCCACAGATCGCCCACATCTTGCACCACACAAATCAGTGACTGATCGCGTGCCGGCGCCGTACAGACGTGACAAGGATTGGCCGCATCAACATTACCGCAAATATGGCATTCTTCGATTTTCTCAGCCGCATCTGCCATGGCGATTACTAGAGGTTTCATGAGCGGTTCGCGTTTTTTAATTAGCTCGAGCGCCGCGCGCCGGGCCGAACGCGGCCCGAGCCCCGGAAGCTTGGACAGGAGCTTGATCAGGCGGTCGATTTCCGGGCTGATATTCTGGGCCATTGAATTCCTCGATTCGGTTCAACCCTAGCTAATTCTTAGCCAAAGGTGAACGCGTCATTAGGGCTATTTTTACCTTGTTCTAAATGAGTCCTTAAAACCGTTTTGAAGGCATATTAAACATTTTGTGTGATAGACTTGCCATGACCAATATTAAAATCACAAAAGGTGAATGGTCGGACAAAGAGAACGGCGAAAGCTTCTCATCGTTCGGGGGCGTCCGAAACCAAGGAAATAGTGGCCGACTGGTAGCTGTTTCCAATCGAACTCCATTAGATGCTGACGCCCGGGCTGGGGGGCTAGCCGTTGCATTATGGGATGCTATTGCCCGCAGTCAGGGTCTCTGGATTGGCTGGAGCGGAGAAATAAACCCTTCGGAAAATCGGGTTCGAACGGAAAATTCTGACGGGATCGATTTTGCCGTCATGGACCTGACACAGGATCAACATAGAGGCTATTATCTGGAATATGCAAATTCTGTTCTCTGGCCGCTATTTCATAACCGTCTAGATCTCGCGCGGTTTAATAACCGGGCCTTCAAGACCTACCGGGAAGTCAATGATGCCTTTGCCGATTTGATCAAGATCCACGCCAAGAAGGACGACTTCGTCTGGGTCCACGATTATCACTTTATGTTGCTGGCCAAATATCTGCGCGGCGCATCTTGGGATGGACGTCTCGGATTTTTTATGCACATCCCCTTCCCCGCGCCCGAAGTCTTTCGGGCCTGTCCGCAACACCGAGAATTAGGGGAGGCGCTTTGTCATTTCGATGTTTTAGGTTTTCAGTCCAAAAAGGACGTGAAAAACTTCATGCGATATGTCGAAGAGGAATTCAAAGGCAAGCGGGTTACAGATGAACATGTCCGCGTTGGCGGGCGCACCCTCGTCGTCCGTCATTGCCCCATCGGCCTAAATGCGCAGGACATGGCCTATACGGCGACCCTTCCGCCTGCACAAAAGGCGGGATTACGCATTCGGCAGGCCTTGGGCAAACGCCGCCTGATTCTGGGCGTTGACCGCTTGGATTATTCCAAAGGCCTACCACAACGGTTTGAAGCCGTCGGCCAGATGTTCCGAAAATTCCCTCATACCCGCGAAAATGTGTCTTTCACGCAAATCGCGCCACCGTCGCGCAAATCTGTCAAAGAATACGCCGATCTACGCCATCAGCTTGATGGATTATGTGGCCGTATTAATGGCGACTTTGCAGAGCTTGACTGGACCCCGATCCGTTATCACACGCGCAGCTATGGCCGCGAGGAACTGGCCGGAATATATCGGGAAGCCCATGTGGCTCTGATTACGCCTTTGGCGGATGGAATGAATCTGGTCGCCAAGGAATTCATCGCGGCGCAAGACCCGGAAGATCCCGGCGTTCTTGTCTTATCACAATTTGCCGGCGCAGCCGAACAAATGAAAGACGCACTTATCGTCAACCCGCACGATACAGAGATGGTCGCAGACACGATCGTTCAGGCGCTGGATATGCCGCTAGAGGAACGCAAAACGCGCTGGAATGCCTTGTGGGACGGTATTTGTCAGCAGGACATTAACTGGTGGCGTGAGCGATTTATGGCGGACGACTTTACCGATGTACAAGAGGAGAAAATGCGCGCATGACCCAAGCTCTTTCGCCCCGTTTTTCCCTAGCCAAGGATATGGCCCTATTTCTAGATTTTGACGGAACATTGGCCCCTTTGCAGGATAACCCTGATGCCGTCTTCATGCCGCATGCCGCCGCCTTGCTCATTCGCAACAGTGCGCGCAAACTCAAAGGCGCCCTCGCCGTGATCAGCGGCCGCGACATAGAAGACCTCAACAGGCGAACCCCGGATAATATATGGCGTATGGGTAATCATGGGCTGTATGCCATGCCCCCGGGGTCTCAGATTATTCCCGCCAAAGCGAAGCTCCCCAAACCCATGCTGGGCGATATGAAAAAACTGGTTAAGTCCCTGCCCGGCACGCGTCTCGAAGAGAAAGGCCCTACCGCAGCCTTGCATTATCGCGGCGCTCCGCAACATGGTCCTGCCTGTATTTCCGGCCTGGAATCCATTGTCGCTGACTATAACGGTTATAAAGTCCAAACAGGGAATAATATTTGTGAGGTCAAACTTTTGGCCGCTGATAAAGGCGATGCCTTGGCGCGGCAGATGCAGAAATCCTCTTTTTCTGGACGCCGCCCTGTTATGATTGGCGATGATACAACTGACGAGGATGCAATTGCCCGTGCGCAAGCTCTGGGCGGGACAGGCATTAAGGTTGGCACGGGTAAAACCTGCGCCCAATATCGAGTTGAGAAAGTCAACGACGTCTATAAATTATTGGAGACATTATCGTGAGCAATGTGGATATGCACGATCTGGATCTAGGGATCATCGGAAATTGCACGATTGCGGGCCTCATCAACAAGGTCGGCAGCATGAACTGGTTATGCCTGCCGCGCCTCGATGGACAGCCAGTTTTTGACGCCCTGCTAAACGGTCAGGGCAGTTTTTCTATTCATATGGATGATCTCGCCAATGCCGAGCAGCACTATGTGCCCAATACAGCAATTCTAGTGACCACTCTGACATCCAAAAAAGGGGATATTCTCGAGATCACAGATTTCGCCCCGCGCTTTAACAATCGTGGTCGGACCTTCCGGCCTACGTCTTTTGTCCGTCATTTGCGCCGCAAAAAGGGCTCGCCGCGCGTTCGCATTGAACTGAACCCGCAAGGGGATTGGGGAGAGCGCCCCCTGGACGCCAAACGCGGCGTTTCTCATATCAAATATGATCTCGGCGGCATTGGGTTTCGGGTTACAACCAATATGCCTGTTTCTTATCTCGCCGAGGGGACCGAATTTAATATGGAAGGCGATATCGCCTTTATCTGCGGCCCCGACGATACGGTGAGCGAAAACCCAACCTTTCTTGCCAATGACTGGGAAGACCGCACACGCACATATTGGAAAAGCTGGACCCGGCGTCTGGCTGTTCCGCTCGATTGGCAAGCCGCGGTGATCCGCGCGGCCATTACTCTCAAGGTCTGTGTCTATGAAGAAACAGGCGGAATCGTGGCAGCGTTGACGACCTCTATTCCAGAACACCACGGCTCTGAACGGAATTGGGATTATCGTTTCTGCTGGATCCGGGACTCTTATTTTACCGTGACCGCACTCAACCGATTATCCGCCGTCGGGACCATGGAACACTATTCAAGATTTCTGAGAAATGTGGTCGCCATGGCCAAAGGCGGACACATACAGCCTGTCTTTGGGATCGGTCTTGAAACGGATTTGACTGAACACATTGTCGACGCCCTACCCGGCTACCGAAATCATCCACCTGTGCGCCGAGGTAATCAGGCGGCCGAACATATCCAACACGATGTCTATGGACAAGTGGTCCTCTCGGCCGCTCCGGCCTTTTTTGACGAGCGCCTTCTCAACAAGCCTGGTATCGCTGAATTTGAACAACTCGAACCCGTGGGCGAGCGCGCCTATCAGGTCCACAACACGCCAGATGCCGGTATCTGGGAATTTAGAGGCTTTGCCCATGTTCACACCTCCTCGGCCATTATGTGCTGGGCCGCTTGTGACCGGCTCTCCAAAATTGCCGCGCATTTGGGTGAAAAGAAGAAGGCTAAATATTGGGAGACGCGCGCCGCAGAAATCCACGTTCACATTTTGGACAAAGCCTATAATGCAGACATCAACGCTTTTACCGCTTATTACGGCGGCGACAGCCTGGACGCGTCAGTTCTTCTTATGGCTGAGATCGGATTTATCGATCCTATGGATCCGCGCTATGTGGGCACAGTGGAGGCAGTGAACAATGACCTCCGTGAAGGCGACTTCGTTTTTCGCTACAAAACCGAAGACGATTTTGGCCGTCCCGAAACCGCCTTTACGGTTTGTACCTTCTGGCAGATCGATGCGCTTTACCGCATTGGCCGCGAAGACGAAGCCCGCAAAATGTTTGAAAACGTACTTGCCCGCCGCAATCACCTGGGTCTTTTATCCGAAGATATGCATCCGGTTACAAATGAGCTTTGGGGCAATTATCCGCAGACCTATTCCATGGTGGGTATCATTAACTCGGCCAACCTCATGAGCCGCAAGTGGACGGACGTCGTTTAAGTCTAATTCTCCATCAATTGCGGCCAAGCTTTGTGCGTGTCTATGTATATGCGACTGGCGCCTCGGTTTTTTCTAGCACTTATACGGAAAATCGTCTGTTTAGGCCTTGTCCTTCCCTGGACATATTATCGATAGATTTCTCCCTTTTGATAATAACTTGCCCGGCTCTTTCGTTGTTAAAGACCGGGCATTTTTTTGTCTCGAGCCCTGGACCTAATGGCCTTTTGCGGCGCCCTTTGGATCACGACCATCTGCAGCGCCGTAGAAATAAGTGCCGTCCCAGGCCACACTATTGGCGCGGCCATTGATGTCTTGGGTGAGGGATCCGTCTTCTTCCCGCGATATGATATGGCCCATACCCTCAAGAATTCCGACCGTATCGACCGAGAT
>CALDSY010000121.1 GCA_937924355.1 uncultured Caulobacterales bacterium | reverse complement strand
ATTACCAGACAGATTTTTTTCTGAGCCATTCTTCTCCCCTTTCGGTCACTTTATGTGAAAAAGGCGGAATTTGGGAGTCTTCAATCCTGGAGGCAATCTATTCAGTTCTGCTTGTTACGCCATCAAAGCCATCCTATATGTTTCCCTATGTGGGAACTGCGGTTTCCTTAAATTGGGACTACAAGAGAGAAACAACATGAAATCTATTCGCTCAACATTTATCGTCGCCCTGCTCGGCACATCCGTTCTCGCTGGCTGTAAAGGCAAAGCCGGTGTGGACATCAATACATTGTCCTCATATTCGTTTGACTCTTTGCTTGTGGTCAATGAGCGAACGACGCCGGAAGCCGAGGTTAAATCAGCTTTGGAAGCTCTGAAACTGAATGATGTCAGCGGTCCGTTTAATTGGGACAATGTCGCCATTGAAGGCTCAAAAGTAAGCTTCATGGGATTTGCCAATGACGCCGGAACGCTCTCTGCGGAAAATATGACTCTATCAGGTGTGCACGCGGGCGGATTTGACAAAATTGAGCTTCGCGGTGTGGACACGTCCATGAAATTTGAAGCCAATGACATTGCGCCTGATATGCCGTCCTCTATTCGGGTGACAACGGATGTTTTGATCGCCGCTAATCCAAACAAAGACGGCGCGGTTGACTTTATAGAATCCCTGAGCGGAGATGACCTGACAATGCTCATGACCACAGGGTTCAATGGCGCGCGGGCACAGAATATGTCGATTTACCTCGGGGATCAAAAAATTGGTCATGTCAAATCATCATCGACGGGTAGAGCGGCCGACGGGACCTTTTATACCTATGCGGAAAATTTCAATATGGATATGACGGATTTCATGGGGAATCTGATGGCGGACGCGGGAACGCCCATGCCGGAAATTAAAATGTCCATGAATTTCGGGACCATGAAAACGACCGGCATGTCCGAAGGATATGTCAAAGCGATGAGAAAAATGCTTGAAGGCAATCTGATCATGAGCGGTAGCGCCATGCGCGACATGACCTATGACCGCATGATCTTGGAAAACTCCACTGGCGAAATTATGGGCGCGAAGCTCGATATGCCTTTGATGGATGCCACAGGGTCAAAATCGGGCGATGTGTTTACACAAAAACAAACCATCAAAGGCGCGACAATGTCTTTTGATGACTCCAACCCCCAAGTGGCCAGTGTGCTGACAGATCTCGGCATGATGACCATGCCATTTGATGGCTTTTTCGTGTCGAGCACGGATTTTGCCAACGACACCATGAAAATCTCTGAGGGCCGTGTGGATTTCAAAGACCAGTTCGCACTTAACATCTTGATGGATACGAGCGGTATGATGGCCTATCAGGAGAAACTCGCTGAACTGGGATTGGACGGAATAACCGCCGATCCAGAAGCCGTCGCCGCCATTCCCATGTATGACATCAATAATATTAGCTTAGCCATAACCGACCAATCCATCATGGATCGCGTCTGGAAGATGGCCGCCAAGATGCAGCAGATGGATGATCCGGAGATGATGAAATCTCAGGCCAAGGGCCTGCTGGCCATGGGCGCAATGGGCGCCGGAACCGACGCCGAAAGAAAATTGATGGGCCAAGTCAGCGGGGCTGTAAACAAATTCATCGACCAAAACGGAACGCTGACCGTTGGCATGTCACCCTCAAAAGGGTTTTTCAAAATGGTTGAAAATCCGGACCCTAGTATGGACCCCAATAAAATGATCGAAAGCATGGGTTTGACAATAAGCCATACGCCGCCGAAAAAATAGAAGATGAATGAACAGGCTTTGCTAACATCGCTGCTTTAACGGCAGCGTTGAACTTATGAAAACCTGATGACAAATCGGTAAGTCCTGTGGATTTCAATCGACTTTGAACAAAGAATATCTAATCTGATGCCATGAATATCATCCATGGCATCTGTGCTTCTTTAGTCTTATTCGTCGTTTCGACGCCAGCCGCCGGACAAGACGACAAAGAATCCGACAAAACCCAGATTGAAATTGGCGCACATTATAAATCTGCAACTACGCTTCAGGATAGTGGCTCCACTATTCTGGCTAAAGACATTGTCGCCTTTTCGGCAGGCCTCTCCAAGGAGAAAGAGCTGACCCGCAATGATAACGGACTCTCTTTGTCCATAGAGGGCGAAGCGGCGGCCCTTTATGGCCGCGCGGGGGACGTCGTCGTCAACGGTGTCGATATCAATCAAAGCGCCACTTACCGCGCCGGCGAAGCCTTTGGGAATATGAAACTCCAACAAGACCTCGGCGATGGCTGGTCCGCATTTAGCAAAGCCGGGGTTGGTGTATTATACGAAGATTTGGAAACAAGTGGCGTATTGGGCCAACAACAGAAATTTCAGGACTTATCCCCCGCCGCCAGATTTCAGGCTGGGGTCGAGAAAAAGGTCAATGACCGTTTATCCATTGGCGTCTCAGCAGGAACAACGGAAAAACTTGATTAGGCGTTGTGTTCCCGCGCCGACTGGTACACAGACGCCTCATGAGCGCGACCGAGGACCAATACGCCGCCTTTCGGCATAAAAGCTATCAGCGCTATTTTCTGTCCCGGTTTATCACAGCCTTTTCCATTCATGTGCTGACAACGACAATTGGATTTCATCTTTATGACGTAACCAGCGAGCCTCTTTGGCTGGGGCTGGTGGGCGTCATTCTGTTTGCACCGTCCCTATTATTTGTGGTCTTGACCGGAATGGCCGCCGACAAGCTCAACCGTCGTTTCGTCATGGCCGGCGCGACCATTATCCTAGCCTTGAGCGCCGCCATCATCGCCTATCTTTCCTTTGCCAACCGCTTTGAACCTGTTTTAGTTCTTATTGTCATGTTTCTGGTCGGCACGGGCCGGGCATTTTATTCGCCCGCCTCTTCATCACTCGCTGTCAATCTGGTGCCCAAAGAAGATTTCGGCAATGCGGTCGGATGGATCACCTCGAGCTGGCAACTTGCCAGCATAGTCGGCCCAGCCCTGGCCGGATTTGCATTTGAATTCTTAAGGAGCTGGACTTATCTGATATCGGCAAGCTGCTTTATCCTGGCGGCGTTTTTGATCCTGTCCATCCCCAAACCAGACCAGCGCATTTCCAAAGAACCTACGACTTTACGGACATTGTTGGGCGGATTTGAATATGTCTGGAAAACCAAAATCGTGCTGGGGGCCATCACGCTCGATCTGTTTGCTGTCTTCCTTGGCTCAGCGGTCTGGTTAATGCCAATTTTTGCCAAAGATATTTTAGACATTGGTGCGGTTGGAAATGGCTTTCTACGCGCCGCCTCTGGTATCGGCGCTATCATCATGGCCGTCTATCTGATCCGTTTTCCAGTCAAAGACCATGCAGGGAAAATCCTGCTTGTTTCGGTATTCCTCTTTGGATTAGCGACCATGGTTTTCGGCTATTCCAAACTGGCCTGGCTCTCGATCCTGGCGCTCATGTTTGTGGGGGCCTTTGACATGATTAGCGTATACATCCGAGAGATCTTGCTACAGCTCTGGACACCAGACGACGTGCGCGGCCGGGTGAATGCGGTCAATTCTATATTTCTTGGCGCGTCCAATGAGCTCGGCGATGCCCGCGCAGGGTTTGTCGCCGCGCGGTTAACAGCAGTGACGACCGTTATCATGGGCGGGATCGCCGCCATGGGTGTCGTTGCGCTTGTGTCTGTGATATTCCCGGGCCTCAGGAAAGTTCGAAAACTGGATGTGCCGGAGGCACTTAAGGGCGGGGACGTAAAATCGTGAAACATATTCTAAGTCTATCGGCGATAGTTTTGCT
>CALDSY010000120.1 GCA_937924355.1 uncultured Caulobacterales bacterium | reverse complement strand
TCGATCTCTTGGAGAACATTGAGATAAAAAACTGCCAAGCAAATTATTCTGGTATTATAGCGATAGGGTTTCGCGTTAAAAATTTAACGATAGAGAATTTAAAGTGTGGAGGAGTACTTAAAATCCATTCGGAAGTTCCTTTGGAGAAGGTTAAAATTTCTGGAAAATTTCCGAAAAGCCTAAGAATAGAGCCTTTTGAAGACGGCCAGTATAATCATCCCAATTATAGCCTCGATATATCCGAATATCGTGGAGAAGTTGAAATCATTGGTGTTGATACGCAACGAATTAAAATTGATCCATCATTGCACGTTAAAATTTGCTTGGAGCAACATAACCAAATTGATCTGGGAAGCTTACCGCCATTTAACATAGTGAGAATTATGATTGAAAAACTGTCTCTGTCCAGTGCTCGTCAAGGAGTATTTCAAATCTACGACGAATACAAACTCGATTATGAGGAAGCAATAGAAAAAGGCTTGCCGATATCGTTATAGAATTCGTTGTCAACATGGTTTTCAAGTTAGGCCCCTGACTTCTATAGGCTTTGCAAAAGCATGCGAGATGGCAGCTGAGTGCTGCCCGGCGATTATTGAAGGCAGGTCCTTGGATAGTTTGTTTGCTGAAAAAGCCAGTCCAAAAACATTTAGAGATGCCGCATTGGCGAT
Source organism: uncultured Caulobacterales bacterium (assembly GCA_937924355.1). Taxonomy (GTDB): domain Bacteria; phylum Pseudomonadota; class Alphaproteobacteria; order Caulobacterales; family Maricaulaceae; genus JACOMS01. Next base: position 3,689 of record CALDSY010000120.1, on the reverse strand, counting down.
CATTGAAAGCGTCAGAAAAGCTGGAAATCGGATAAAACATCTATCAAATGGCGTCGCGGTTTAATTGATCACTGCAAGCCGATTCATCCAAACAGGTCCAAGAGTAACACCAGTTCTTACAGGAAGTTCTATTACTGGCAAAAGCTACAAATATGGCATTCCATTTGACTATGGGGTTCGTAGTGATTTTGACATCGCGCTGGCTGGAAAAGAAATTTTCGACGCCGCGAAAAGAGCAGGAATAGAATTGAGGTCCAAAGGAACTAGAACAGTACCTCTTAATAAGCAAACTTGCGTGACCTTGGTCTCCATGAAACGGCAGTTCAAATGAGCATGCAAGCTGGACGGGAGGTCAATTTTACGATTTACCAAACTATCGAAGGCGTTACCTCTAGAGCCCCAAGTAGACTTTTTCCAGGATAGGTTAACTATGATAAAACAGCCAATGCATGGGTCGCATCCCATTTATTGAACTTATTATACGTGCTTATGCGCGATTTGACGAAGCAGAAAGATTGTTTAATCTTGGCTTTGACGGCGACTTAAACAAATTAATTGATGCAGTTGAAAGCAGAGGGCCGGATTCTATAGCTTCTGAGCAACAAAGAATTCATAGGAAAAATTTTCTAGAAAAGCTCTATGCGATTAAATGACTCCATCGAAGAGCCCTCAAGAAGTTTGCTCTCACCCGCACCACTTACCTGAACAGAATTTAAACACGTTTTTGTGAGTGTTCTGGCTTGGTATGGCCTTTGCAGGGTAATCCTCAACAATTTTCGAGGAGTATCATTGTGGCTGTCTTTACCAAGCTATTTGGGTCGGGAAATACGACCTTTCGGGGCAAGAAGAAAGAATTTGACCAGGTCGATTATGACGGGGATATTTCCGACTATACTTTTACATTGAACGGTAATGGGTCGGTTACTGTTTATCATCCTGAATTTGGCACCGATACGCTTGTGAGCATTGAGGGCCTCTATTTTATCGGGTCTGGTACGTACTATTCGATGGAAGACGCATTGGCTTTTGAGCCAGCGCCCGTAGTCCCAACTGATCCAGAACCCATTGATCCAGAACCCATTGATCCAGAACCGGTTAATCCCGAGCCGGTTGATCCTCTCCCTGTTGAGCCAGTCGATCCGGCCCCGGCTGATCCTTATATCATTGGTACAGATGGCGATGATGATCTTGTGGGTTCCGATGTCAACAATACGTTTTCAACCGGTATGGGCGATGATTATATCAACGGGAATGGCGGTGACTACAACCAGCTAGATCTAGAAGGCAATATAACTGAGTACCAAATTGTTCAAAATACCAACGGAACCTATAGTATCAATCATCCCGAATGGGGAACGACCACAATCGAAGACATAGACGGTCTTTGGTTTATCGGCGAAGCTCAGTGGTATTCTTTGGAGCAAGCCGTTGAAATCGCTGGGATAACGGATCCTGTTGATCCGGTAGATCCCGTTGATCCTGTGGACCCAGTTGACCCGGTAGATCCTGTGGAGCCCTTTATTGATGGCACAGACGGCAATGACACGCTGGTTGGCGCCGAAATGAATAACACCTTTTTCGGTGGCTTGGGTGATGACATCATCGACGGCAATGGCGGCGATTATAACCAGGTCGACTACGAAGGTGGCATTGCTGAATACGCGATGACGCAAAATGCCGACGGAACGGTTACAGTGTCTCACCCGGAATGGGGGACAGATACATTGACGGATATTGACGGCTTCTGGTTTGGTGGAGACGCGCAGTGGTATTCTCTTGCGGATGCATTGGCGGCCGCTGGCGGAACTGACCCTGTTGACCCCGTAGACCCGGTTGATCCAGTTGACCCTGTTGACCCTGTTGACCCAGTTGATCCTGTAGACCCGGTCGATCCTGCTGGCCCAAGTGGCGGCAACTTCGTCAACGGAGTCTACACCGGAACGTCCGGCGTCGATGCGCTCATTGGCGGTGCAGAAGCAACGACCTTTAGTCTAGGCATGGGCGTTGGCGATACAGTTGTCGGTAATAGCAATAATGACGCGCTCAATGTCGAAGGCGGCGTTGTGGAATGGACATTCTTCAACAATGCGGACGGATCCGTGACCATGACCCATCCGACTTGGGGCTCCAATGTTATGACGGGGATCGACTCGATCTTGTTTGGCCGGACCGGTCAGACCTTGTCGGTGGCCGATGCGATAGCAGCAACCGCTGGCCTGCCAGCTTTCCGCTTGGATGATGATGGGGTTGTGAACGGTACGCCTTTTGATGACGTTATGACCGGAACGGATGGTTTTGATAACTATTACGGCGGTGTAGGTAACGACTCTTATGATGGCGGTGCCGGATTTGATCAGGTCAATTATGACGGTCTGCGCTCAGACTATACCATTGTTGATAACGGAGACGGCACGATCACGATCAGCAATGATGTGTTCGGGGTCGACACGATTTCCAATATCGAAGGTATTTTCTTTAATGGGGGCGCCAATGATATCCCGGTCGAGGGAATTAACACGGGTGACCCTGAATTTGTCCTGGTCTCTGACCTGTTCGGAGCCGCTTAAGAATTAGAAGGTCTTGCGTAAAAGATCCAGCTGCCCAGCTCCTCGTATTGCGCCCCTGTTTGTCAGGGGCGCAATCATCTTTTAAAATGTTTCAGATAACGCCCTGATCTCGGTCAATGTTTGATCACGTTTTAATTTTCCGTTCTCCCAAACTACTTCCAACAGGTCATCGCGCTCGTTTGTGAGGCTGTCCTTGCGGACGCTTTCAAAGCCTGCGTCTGTTTTGATCAGCGCCTGAACCCCGCGTTTGGAGATCTTGCCTTTATCAGTGATCGGGTCCTTAAAGACATCATACCAGACAGGGTCACCCGCGCGTTTCGTGGCGTTGGCTTTCATGGCCCATTTCATGGTGTCTCGATCCAAGCCCTTTTGCAGCAGCGCCCCGCCCATGCCAAAGGCGATGTTCTCGGCGCTCCAGCCTTTGTCTTTCAGGCTCACAAGGATGTCGCGAATGCTGTCAGGATTAACACCGTCGCCTTGAATGACGCGCACGCATTTGGGCAGAACTTTATAACCCAGCGCATTGGTTTCATAGCCAAAGGCTTCGCCCAGCATCTCGACCACTTCGACAGGCACGATCCGCGGATCTCCGCTATCAGGGCGCACCACTAATGTTCCGCCTGTGGCTTCAACCCGTTCCTTCAGGGTCTCACCCCAAAATTCTTTGGTGGCCTTGTAGATGTCATAGCTGTCAGAGACGACGGCCACTATCTTATCGGGACCGGCGAATTGCTCGAGCATGTTTTCAAAAGCGTCGATTTCGTTCTCTTTGCCCCAGCTTGTGATGGTGCTGTGCTCGGCCGCCGGAATAGAAAAGGCCGGCATGGCTTCGTCATAATAAGCCCGGGCATAGCCGATGGCGCCGACCGTATCAGAGCCCATAAAATTGACCATATGAGCCAGTCCGCCCAATGCAGCACTTTCGCCGGAAGACACGCCGCGGGCGCCAAAGTCATGGAGCTTGAACGGCAATTCTGCTTCCGGATCTTCGCAGGTCTCGGTCAGATATTTTCGAATGATCTGTTTCACGGTCCAAGACAGGGTGGCGACCGTGGTCGGGTACCACACAGCCCGCAGCAAAGCGGTCTCTAGGAAGGAGGTCAGCCAAGGCACTTTCGGATC
>CALDSY010000119.1 GCA_937924355.1 uncultured Caulobacterales bacterium | reverse complement strand
TGAATGGCCGTTTTGCCGTCATGCCCGGACTTGGCCAGCACCACCGCATCCGATGCCCGCTTCAGCGCATCGACGGACAAATTTGTACTTTGAGCATAGCCGCTGGTTTCTCCGGCGACACATCGCAAGCCAAAGCCGCGGCCGGAATCATATGTCGCTGCTTTGAGCCGCCCATCGTCAAAGGTGAGGGCTTCGGCCTCCCTTCGCTCTACATAGAGCTCGCCATCATCGGCCCCTTTTAGGGTTTCGTTAACTACAGATACAGCCTGCTCGGCGGTTAAGTCACTGTCTTCAAAGGCATAATCACTCATTCAGTCAAGCTGAACCTTGTTGCGTTTCAAGTCAAGCAGGACGGTGTAATGCGACAATCCGCGCGGTCAAAACACCTGACCTTTGACGCGAATTTGCCTATACACACCGCCATTACCGAGGGGACGAGTCCGTCCGAATTTATTTGAGAGACCAATATGCGTCTGAAAAAAGCCCTTTTACTTGGAATACCAGCACTTTTGCTGGCCTCCGCAAGCGCCTTTGGGGCCGAGCCCAGTTTTGGCTGGGATGTCGGTGTCACTGACAACGCTGCCGAGGGTGAGAAGTTCTTGTACTATGTTTACGTGCTAATCGCGGTCATTGTTGCGTTTGTCTTTGTTTTGATGGCTTACATCATGATCCGCTTTCGCGAAAAAGCTAATCCGACGCCATCCAAAACCACGCACCATGTTGGTTTGGAAATCGTATGGACGATCTTGCCCGTCTTATTGTTGATGACGTTGGTTTATCCGTCGTTCTCGACATTGTTCAAACAAGACATCATCAAAGAAGCCGATATGACCATCAAGGCCACGGGCTATACATGGCACTGGCAGTATGATTACGTCGGCATGGAAGATCAGATCGACGAAATTATTTCCAAGCCTCTGTCACGCGAAGAGGCGGGCGAAGATAAATATCTTCTGGCAACCAATGCGCCGTTGGTTGTCCCGTCCGGTACCAAGGTCAAAGTTTTGGTGACGTCCGATAGAAATCTCCATTCTTTCTCCGTTGACCCATTTTGGGTGAAGGTGGACGCCATACCAGGTCGTATCAATGAGACATGGTTTGAGGTCTATGAAGGCAAAGAAGGAACCTATTACGGACAATGCGCCGAGCTTTGCGGTATTAATCACTATTACATGCCGATCGAAGTCCGCGTCGTGACCAAAGATCAATTTAACAGCTTTGTCGCAAGTGGAGGGGATTACGCCTCCTTGCCGGCAGACAAAAATGCGGTGCAAACAGCCGCGCTGAACAAGTAGGAGTCGAACCATGGTTGCAGGCTACGGTGACGATCACGCTCACGATCACAAACCCAAATTTTTTACGCGTTGGTTTTATTCAACCAACCATAAAGATATCGGGACGCTCTACCTCATCTTCGCGATTGTCGCGGGTGTATTAGGCGGCTTCCTGTCATTCTGGATGCGCGCCGAGCTTGGCGAGCCTGGAATTCAGTATTTTGAGGACGATATTCGTCGCTTTAACGTTTATGCGACCATGCACGGCCTGATTATGATCTTCTTTGTGGTCATGCCTGCGCTCATTGGTGGATTCGGGAACTGGTTTGTCCCGATTATGATCGGCGCGCCCGATATGGCGTTTCCGAGGATGAATAATCTGTCGTTCTGGCTCTTGCCGACCGCTTTTGCGTGTATTTGTATCTCGTTCTTTGTCCCTGGCGGGGAAGGCGGGGAGGCCGGATTTGGCGGCGGTTGGGTGATGTATCCCCCGCTCTCGACGTCGGGATCGCCCGGGCCTGCCTTTGATTTCATCATCGTGGGTCTGTTAGCGGCCGGTTTCTCGTCGATTTTCGGGGCCATCAACTTCATTACGACCATTTTGAATATGCGCGCGCCCGGCATGACCATGCATAAAATGCCTTTGTTTGCTTGGTCTGTTCTCGTGACGGCCTTCCTTCTGCTTCTGGCGCTGCCGGTACTGGCGGCCTCGCTCTTCATGCTTTTGACTGACCGTATCCCAGGCGGGACGGGTTTCTTTGACCCGTCCATGGGCGGCGACCCCGTCATGTTCCAGCACTTGTTCTGGTTCTTTGGTCACCCGGAAGTATACATCATGATCCTGCCGGCCTTCGGTATTGTGTCTCATGTTGTGTCGACAGCCTCCAAGAAGCCGATCTTTGGCTATCTAGGCATGGCCTACGCCATGGTTGCCATCGGCGTGGTCGGGTTCGTTGTCTGGGCTCACCATATGTACACTGTCGGCATGCACCCCTTCCTAAAGGCTTACTTTGTGGCCGCGACATTGGTCATTGCCGTACCGACCGGGGTTAAGGTTTTCTCATGGCTCGCGACCATGTGGGGCGGATCCATTCGCTTTACGATCCCCATGCAGTGGGCGCTGGCGTTTATCATTCTCTTTGTAATCGGCGGTGTCACCGGGGTTGTCTTGGCCAATGCGTCCATTGATACACTTCTGCATGATACATATTTCGTGGTGGCCCACTTCCACTATGTGCTCTCTATGGGCGCAGTCTTCGGTATCTTCTGCGGTTTTTATTACTGGTTCGGCAAGATGTCGGGCTATCTGTATAACAAGTGGCTGGCCGGGGCTCACTTCTGGCTGTTCTTTATCGGGGTGAACCTGATCTTTATGCCGCAACACTTCATGGACATGAAGCGTCGCTATGTAGATTATCCTGTTGAAATGGCAGACCTGAACTGGCTGTCGACTATGGGTATTATCCCGACAGGGCTGGGCATGTTGTTCTTCTTCCTGATGTTGATCGAAGCCTTTATCGTTCGCCGTCCGGCTGGTGATAATTACTGGGGCGAAGGCGCGACCACACTGGAGTGGACGTTGAGCTCACCGCCGCCATTCCACCAGTTCAACAAACTGCCTGTGATGGAATATGACGATCATCACTAAGGCGAGATGAAATAGATTAGAGGGAGGCCGTTGCGTTTTGACGTTGCGGCCTCAGCTATAACAATAAAAGGTGAAAGACTTAGGTAAAGACATGCAACAGGCCAGCCAAATATCACCCGGCCAGGTAAAACCCGTCATGGGGATCGGCACCGCAGAGCCGTCCGATTATTGGGCGCTGATGAAGCCGCGCGTGATGTCCCTTGTCGTATTTACGGCCTGGGTCGGATTTATCTGTGCGCCGGTCAATCCGTCTTTGTCCAATATGATTGCTGTCATCATCTGTATCGCCGTTGGGGCGGGCGCCTCGGGTGCGCTTAATATGGCCTATGACGCCGACATTGATGCCAAGATGACCCGAACTCGCCAGCGCCCTGTACCGCGCGGCGCGATCCGAGCCGAAACGGCTCAGACGTTTGGCGTCATGATGAGTTTCTTTGCCATCCTGACATTGTGGCTGGCCTCCAACTATCTGGCGGCGGGGATTCTGGCATTTACGGTTTTCTTTTACGCGGTCATTTATACGCGCTGGCTCAAGCGCTCGACGCCGCAAAATATTGTTATTGGCGGCGCCGCCGGGGCTTTCCCGCCCATGATTGGTTGGGCGGCTGCGACGGGCACGGTTTCGCTCGAGTCCATTATCATGTTTTTGATTATCTTCCTTTGGACGCCGCCCCATTTCTGGGCGCTGGCGCTTTATAAGACAGGCGACTATGATAAAGCGGGCATCCCCATGATGCCGAATGTGCGCGGCGCGGCATCCACGCGGTTCCAGATTCTGATCTACGCGCTCATCCTTGCTATTGTTTGCATGGTGCCAGTGTTTACCGGCCAGGTTGGCCTCATTTATACGGTTATCGCTATTGCCTTGAATATCGGCTTTGTGGCCTTGTCCTTGAAAGTCTGGAGATCTGCCGCCGGTGAACGCCCAGATTTGACGGACGACGCCTCGCTCTATGCCGTTAAAACCGGGGACAAAGCCGCGCGCAATCTGTTTGCCTTTTCGATTATTTATCTTTTTGCGATTTTCGGAGCTTTGGCTGCGGACAACCTCCTAGCGGGGCTGATCTAATGCATGAGCCCAAAGAGTTTTACCAGCCCACAGAAGCGGAGCTGAAAGCCCGCAAAAAGCGCAATGTGGCCATTGCCCTGCTGCTCGTTCTGTTCATTGCTTTTGTCGTCTTTGCTGTGCTGTCGCGCGGCGTCGTTATGACACCGGGGGACCGATGACCCGGAACGCCAAAACCCTCTTTGCATTATGGGCGATTGCCGTGACGATGCTGGTCATCGGGTTTAACTTTGACTCGCTCTATAATACGTTCTGCAAAGTCACAGGCTATGGCGGCACAACCGGGCAGGCGGACGTCAATGACTCTGAGGTTATCAACCGCACCGTTCGGGTAAATTTCGATGCCAATGTGGCCGGCGGCCTGGCCTGGGAATTTTCACCCGACCAGCCCTATATGGATGTAAAGCTCGGCCAAACAGGCGTGGCCTTTTATACGGCCAAGAATGTGTCCAGCAAACCCATTGTTGGAACCGCCAATTTCAATGTAACACCGATCAAGGCGGCGCCGTATTTCATCAAGACTGAATGCTTCTGTTTCACCGAACAGCTCATTATGCCCGGCGAGAGCATACCCATGCCCGTTATGTTCTTTGTGGAGCCATCCATGGACGACGAAAGGCGCTATGACGATATCAAAAGCGTGACCTTGTCTTATACATTTTTTAAAGTTGAGAACCCCAAGGACTTTGATCTGAGCGGGGAGCTTGGCAAACAGGGTGCGGCGCAAGGCCGCGACGCCCTGAACTAGCGGTTCTATTGCGAGGGCTTAATCCCTTGTTTATAGACCAAACATAGAGTTTAGCGAGCGAATCGCGACTGGAGGAAATATGGCGTCCGAAGCCGTCGAACATGACTATCATCTGGTAGAGCCAAGTCCGTGGCCATTCCTGTCAGGCGTTGCCTGCATGGTTTGGAGCCTGGGTATGGTGATTTTCTTCGCTGGTTTGGCCGGCCCCAATGCTACGGGCATGACCAAGACCCTGTTCGGACGCGGTATCGATACCATTTATACACGCCTTGATGATGTGGCTGGAAACACCGTCAATCAGGGGTGGATTATCCTACTTCTGGGGACACTTTTCGGCGCTTATGTCATGTTTGGATGGTGGCGCGATGTTGCCCGCGAATCCGAGGCTGGCGATCATACGCCTGTGGTCGATATTGGTCTTCGCTACGGCATGATCATGTTCATCATGCAAGAAGCCATGTTCTTTGTTGGTTGGTTTTGGATGTTCTTCGAGTTTAGTCTTTGGCACAAAGCCCGCACAAAATGGAATATCGATGATGCCGCTGGATATGCCGAATGGCCGGTCCAAGGGATTGAGACCATTGCTTGGAATCATATTCCCCTAATGAATACATTGGTGCTTTTACTTTCCGGAACAACCGTGACCTGGGCCCACCACGCCCTGATCCACGGCAAGCGTAAAGCGGCCGCTTGGGGGTTAGGTTTGACCATCCTATTGGGAATTTATTTTACCTATCTTCAAGGTGTTGAATACACAGAAGCCTTCCACCACTTCAAAGATGGCTATGAAGGTAGCTGGTGGCTATCCACATCCGTCTACGGCTCAACCTTCTTCCTGGCGACCGGCTTCCACGGTCTGCACGTTTTAATCGGGACCATCTTCCTCTTGGTTTGTTGGGCGCGTCTGATGCGCGGCGGATTCAAACCAGAGAAGCATTTTGGCTTCGAAGCAGCAGCTTGGTACTGGCACTTTGTTGACGTTGTCTGGTTATTCCTGTTCGTCTTCGTCTACATCGTCTTTCAGTAGACCGATCTTGATGGCCGGGTTGTGAGGCCCTTTTTCAAACCTTTACCCGGCCTGACGTTTATCACCCTAATCATGCTGTCCATCCTGATCGGGTTGGGCACTTGGCAATACCAACGCTTGGACTGGAAGACGGTTTTACTTGCAGAAATCGATACCGCTGCCAACTCCGCGCCGCTCACCTCTATATCGCAGATCAGAACGGCGCTGTCCGACACATCGCCCCTGGATTTTCGCCGCTTTGAAATTGAAGCAAGGCTGCTCCCATTTGATGCGCCTTTGCGGGTGTATATACCGCGCGAGTCCGATTTCGGCTGGCGCCTGTTCGCTCCAATCGAAAGCGAAGGGAATAAAGTCTTCGCGGCCCTGAATATTATTGGCGATGGCGAGGACGCGGTTGTGCTGCCTATCAACGAAAAGATCGCGGGCTATGTGCGGGTTGCACGGGATGAAAAGCGCCGTACGCGCAGCACGCCCGCGCAAAACCGATGGTTCGGGTTTAATCCTTTGCCGGAAACCCATGATTGGGGCGCAAAGGTTTCAGAGGTAGATGTCCGCTATTATCTGGACGTTGTTGGCGGGGCGGAGCAGGGCGCCGAACTCCCGGTGAAAACGCCGGAAATTCGCAATAATCATTTTGAATATATGCTGACCTGGTTCAGCCTTGCCTTGATCCTGCTCGTCTACTACATGTTGATTCATCGACGAGAAGGGCGCGTTGGATGGTCTTAGGCCGCAAACCAGTCAAGGTACTTATCGAACAGGCACCCGGAGGCCGGGTGGAACTGCGCCAACCCCGCTGGGCGGATTTTGAGGATTGGGCTGAGCTGCGTCGTCGCAACCGCGATTTCCTCAAGCCCTGGGAGCCGGATTGGAGCGAAGCGCATCTGACTCGCAACTCCTACAAAGCGCGCCTGGCCAATTATAACCGCATGATTGAGCAGCGCACAGGTTATCCCTTCCATATCTTTGCCGGCGCTGGCCTGCGTCTGGTCGGGGCGTGCAATATCACTCAGGTCCAACTGGCACCGGCGCAATCGGCCAAGCTCGGCTACTGGGTCGGCGAAGAACATTCGAGGCAAGGTTTCGCGCGCGCCGCTATCCGCGCGGCCTTAAAATATTGCTTTGATGATCTGGGCCTGCACCGGGTTGAGGCCGCTGTCCAGACGACCAATACGCCGTCAGTTAATCTGCTCGATGCCGCCGGATTTCAGCACGAAGGCACAGCACGGGAATTCCTGAAAATCAACGGCCGTTGGCGCGATCACGAAATTTATAGTCGGCTAAGCAGCGATTGACATTGCTTTAAAACTCTGACAAACGCCCGTCCCTACAAACCCGGAGGTAACCAATGACTGAGGATAGCCAGTAACCGGGAGCACCCTAGGACGTTTCTTTGGAAAGCCCGGCGTGCTTCCAAAGTGAAAACCGCAGCTGATTTCGCTGCCTTTCGCGCACACATTCAAAATCAACCTGCTCGCTTGAGCGGGATTTTTCAATTTGCGGATAGCTTTGATGTGGCTAAATTAAGGACGGCCCTTGCCTGTCCGCATGGCACGAAAGGGGTATGGAATGACCCAAACTTATATAAATAAAATACGCAATATCGGCATTATGGCGCATGTGGATGCCGGCAAGACGACTTTGACGGAACGGATCCTGTTTAATGCGGGCCGCATCCATAAAGTGGGAGATGTCCATCATGGCAATACGACCACGGACTTTGACCCTGAAGAGCAAAAGCACGGGATCACGATCTCGACGGCGGCGACCTATTGCCAGTGGCAGGATAAGAGGATCACCATTCTTGACACGCCGGGCCATGTTGACTTCACGATCGAAGTAGAACGGGCTTTGCGCGTGCTCGACAGTGCTGTGGCTGTATTCTCGGGTGTGGCTGGGGTGGAGCCGCAATCGGTGAATGTCTGGAAACAGGCGGACCGTTATGCCGTCCCACGCATCTGTTTTATCAATAAGATGGATACGCCGGGGGCGAGCTATGAGCGGGTGGCCGAAGCTATCGCCGACACGCTCGGTATGCCGGTCCTGCGATTGCAACTGCCCATCGGAGAAGAGAAAGCCTTTGCGGGTGTTGTCGATCTGCTTGACCTTAAAGCATGGACTTACTCGGATAGTCAGCTCACGGCCGGACCTGTTCCGGACGCGTTGACCGATGCAGCGCTTGAAGCGCGCTTTGCGCTGGTCGAAGCTCTGGCGGAACTGGACGATGACTGTCTCGCCCTTTGGATGGAGGATGCGGACATCTCGGCGGATCAGCTGCGCAGCTTTGTCCGTAAGGCGACGTTGGCCTGTCGGGCCACGCCGGCCTTGTGCGGCTCCGCGTTTAAGAACATTGGTGTTGCGCCTTTGCTGGACGCCATTGTGGCTTTTGGCGCTTCGCCCGTGGATCGCGGCGCGGTTGAAGGTACGGTGCCGGGAACGGAAGAGGTCTTGGAACGGCAACCCGATCCGGATGCTCCGTTCTGTGCACTAGTCTCCAAGATCAATGTCACTCAGTTTGGTGCTATGGCCACTGACCGGATTTATGCTGGTGTTTTGGCCAAGGGCCAGTCGGTCATGATCGCGGACACTGGCGAGCGCCTGCGTGTAGGCCGGATTTTACGCATGCATGCCGATCAATTCGAAGCGGTCGAAACGGCGCGCGCCGGTGACGTGGTCTCTTTGCCGGGACTTAAGTCTCTGCGGGCAGCTCAGACTCTATGTGCGCCAGATGCGCTGATTGAGTTGTCGGGTTTTGAAGTGCCTGATCCGGTGATTTCCGCAGTGATCGAACCGATGGTTAAAGATGAGATGGACTCTCTGGGACTGGCGCTCTCTGATCTGGCGCGCGAAGACCCGTCTTTGCGATTGACGCGAGATGATGAGACGGCCCAGCGTGTGATCTCCGGCATGGGCGAGCTACACTTGTCGATTGTGCAGGAAAAGCTCGAAAGTCGCTGGTCGATCGCGACCCGTCTGGGACAGCCACGCGTGGCTTACCGGGAGCAGCTCGGACGAACCGTCACAGGTGAGCATCTATTAAAGAAGCAAACCAGCGGCAAAGGCCAATATGCGAAGCTCAAACTGGAGCTGGGTCCATCGGATACCGATGAACCGGGCCTGCAGTTTGAGAGCCGGATCTCGGGCGGCGCCATACCGGGCGAATTTATCCCTTCGGTGGAGAAGGGACTTCGCGCGGCCATGGCGGTGGGCCCTCTGGATGGTCATCCGCTGATCAGTCTGAAGGCTGTTCTGCTCGACGGCGCCGCGCATAGTGTGGACAGTAATGCCCAGGCTTTTGAGCGGGCGGCCCGTGAGGCCTTCCGGGCTTTGGCCCCAACGGCGGCACCAGTTCTGCTCGAGCCGCTGATGTTGGTCACTATAGAATGTCCCGCCAAACATATCGGCGGGGTTCTGGGTGATCTAGGTTCGCGTCGCGGTCGGGTCCTGGATAGTGAAGCAAGCGCAGAACTGCACCGCATTTCTGCCCATGTGCCGCTGGGGGAGATGTTCGGCTATGTCAGCCGGCTACGCTCTTTGAGTAGCGGCACGGCCAGCATGTCCATGACTTTTGACCGCTATCAAGTGGTCCAAACTTAATAAAGAGCGGGGGTTTCGGCCCCCGTTTTTCGTTCCACAGTGGAACAAAATTACACCGCGGGCGTTTTGCTGTTTTCGTTAAAATCGCTGGCGGCTTAAGCCATTTTTTTGGAGCTCTGATCCTTGTGCGCAGGTCTTTCTTTCGAGTGGTTTTGCGGGATATTGACCGCTTGCTCCGGTATTTCTGACGGCATTAGGATCTGCTGAACATTCGGTGTGGAGAGGTCGATATTCTCTGCTATGGATGCCTCGTAGACGGCCTCGTTCACTTTATAGATCGTGCCCATCAAATGTTTGCGGATGGTCGAAGTGATTTTGGTGTTGGGAATACGCTCCAGATAAACCCAAAGCGTATATTCGAGCGCAAAGTCTCCGGCATTGGTCAGCGCCCAATCAAAGGGTTTGCTCTCATTGATCATGATATTTTCGTCGGCGATACAAACTTCGTTTGCGGCCGTAAACATATCGGAAATTGAGTCTTTAAATTCCGCGAGCTGCGCAACGCGTTCTTCGCGGTTCCCGGAAAAGGCCGGATATCCGATTTTATACAAAAGCCCCTGACGGATACCATTCGAACTGGTGACCCGGGACAGATTATCAATCCGGTTCTGGGTAAACTGGGCATTGCGCATCAAGGTCCGGTGGTTGTTGCGGATATCATAAAGCACGACATAGATGAGGGTGACCCGGCCGATGACATATTCGTTCTCGTGACCATCGAGCATAACCACATCGCCGTCTTCAAGAATTTCCGTATTCAGAATAATCAAGCCGCTAATAATATCCGGGGCCCAGATCCCAGAGGTGAAACCAAGGAAGGCCGCAAGCAAACCATAAATCGGGGTAAACTTGTCTTGTGCGCCCCAGATGATGATCAAAATATAGATCACGGTCAGGATCATAATCAGCAACATGATTAAATTGACCAGCCGAGAGCTATAGGTCTCCATATAGACTTTTTTGCTGTCCAGGGTCCGCTCTTTACCAAAGCGTTTTTTGATCTGTGCCCCCAAAAAGCTGTAAAGCAACATCATGCCGTAAATAGCCATGATGGAATAACCCATATTCCGAAGAAAATTCGAAGACGTTTTGAGTTCTTGCTCGACACCATCGACAATTTCGATGCCTCCGGCCGGGCCTAAATTGGCCCAAAGCATAAACAAGCCGATGAGCTGCAAGCCGAATACAAAAATATTGACGGCTCTGAACAAACGGATTTTTGGATCCGTCGCACCAACAGGATCAATCATCATCAAAATGGGTTTGGCAAAGAGGAATAGTAGAATGTTGACGATAAAAATCGTCATTTGGACCATGATTTGGGTTTGCCCCATATCTGGAAATAATTGTGCGATGAAATCCACGGATTTGTCCCCTTTATTCCAGCCTTTATGAATCAGCCGCGCGCAGAAGACAAGGGCAGGGCTGCTTAGGCTCGTCCGCCAAAGTGTGAGAGCATATCCGGCGTGATCCCCAAATAAGAGAGCGCCTTGGCCCACTTATCTGTCAAACCATCTTCGAATATCAGGCTTTCTTTGGCGTCAATCACCATCCAGGCATTTTGAGCAATTTCCCGTTCGAGCTGGCCGCCGCCCCAACCTGAATACCCCACGGCCAGGACCGCCAAGTCCGGCGCCTCTGATGTTGTCAGGGCTTCGAGCACGTCCCGCGTTGACGTCAAAGCGAGGGTTTCGGAAATGCGCAATGACGTATCTGC
>CALDSY010000118.1 GCA_937924355.1 uncultured Caulobacterales bacterium | reverse complement strand
CCAACCCGCAGCGAAAGGCTGTTCAAGACTGCGCGCAAATTGTGCTGTGTTTCTAAACAGCTTTGCGCCGCATTGTGTGTCACTGATGGGAAGGCCTGTTGCAAGCCTGCCTAGTGTGGCGCAGACGAGGGAGATAACCTTTCGGTGGGCCTCTCTATAAACTCTGTGACCGAGACCGCCTTTTCTAGAGCCAAACACAATATCAATTTCTTCCATCCGGTCTGCGACGGAAGCAAAATCTAATATGGCGTCAATGGGCGTGGCTAAATCTGCATCTAGGAAGGCTATATATTTGTGACCGCGACTTGCCGCAAATTTCAGACCCTGACGCACCGCTTCTGCTTTGCCTCCATTTTGTTTCATAGCCAGCGCATCAACACGGTCTGGCAAGCCGGCAATGGCGCCACACAACAGACTGAGTGTTTCGTCCTTGGATCCGTCATCAACAAATATAAGTCTGACGTCTTCGCGAGACTTTGCAAATGTAAGAAAGGTTTCAAGCGGCAGTCGCTGGGCCTCATTATAGCAGGGAATAACAATCGCGGTTTTTTCTGGTACCCACGGCTTTGGCCGTGAAATCATCTGTTTTTGAACATTGAGCATAAGAGCCTCCATTTGCACAGACCGTCGCAAATACTGGGCCGCAATTTTCTCTTGGTTTTGGGGGTCTATTTTTGCAAAGCGCTAAAATTCATTGCAATTTGCAAAATCTTTCTTCGCTTTTTCGCAAACTGAGCCCGGTTTTAACCTGAAAAAGCGGGCATATGGATTGCAACTCATATGGCATGATGAAAAACGCCATAAAACATAGTTGTCTAATTTTAAGCATGAGCCTCTCCACTATCGGAGCAGCCTCGGAGAACAATAATTCAGCGGATAGCTATCCGGATTGCCTAATCGATAGGTTAGCCAAGGCCTGCGCTCTGGATCACTTAAATATATATGTTGGACCGCAATCTGTTGAACCCGGCGAAACCATCTATATAGCCATAGAGGCCAGCAATAAATTTGGTGGTAGCGGCGGGGCCGATAAGGTCACTATAATTGATGAGCAATCCGGAAGAGAGTTTTCCGCCCGCGTTAAAAACGGTCTTGCCTATCTAGAACTCAACGCCCCAACCCAAGCGGGCCGTCTTATATTTTACGCGCTTAATAATGACGTTAAGTCTAGCACGGCAGAAGTTCTTGTACATGCGGCTAAACCCAGAAAGTTTGATCTGCGGCTTGAGAAAGATAGAAATCATTTATTCGTCAATTCGTCTTTATTGGCTGATATTTTTGGTAATTTAATCGAAGACGGTCAGATGGCGCGCATCGACGTTACCTCCCAAGACCAGCTATTGTTTTCTTCTCAGGTTCAAACAGAAAATTCGCGTTTGAGCTTTCGGCTGGAATGCGAAAAACTGTCAGCGCCAGATATTGCAATATCTGTTCAAATACGCGGTATACAATCGCAAACCACAATCCCGTCATTTTTCTGCGGGCGGGCCGCCCGATGATGCACGTAATCTCAAATTTTGGAATAAAGCGACGCTTTTTGTTCGCTATCATTTTGTTGGCCGCGGCGCTCTTGGCGTCCGCACTAGCTGTTCGACTGTCTGCACCAGCGCAGCAATATGATTATCTGAGCGATGCGATTGAACTGAAAGAAGAGATTCTTTCGGTGAAATGGACCGGTCTGGATATTCCAAATGCCGACTTACTGTCTAAACGGGACAAACAAGAATTTACGTCTTTGCTCAAACTTTCCGATGGGCATAAATCCGGTTCCGCCAAACGGCCGCTAATTATAGGACAGGCTGAAACCGCACGAACGGTTTCTCATTGCGATGATAAAAATACGGTTTGTAAAGCTTCTGTATATTTGAACCGAGAGCTTTCTCCCAATTACGTTCATGGGGACCTGCGGCTGGTCAATCTTACTGAGAGTTCCATCCGCCAGGATATGGAAGTGAATCAAAATTTGGGAAAGATATCTATTAAGGCCGCCCACCGACAGGAGCGGCAATACCGGTTTGTTTTAACGCAGCGCGGCTGGGTCATGAAAACAAATGAGTTGGTTTTTGAGGAAACTCTCGTACCTGCCGAGCGCACGGAAATGTTACCAAATCGCTATAGCGGCCTTAACTACTATCCGGCCTCTGCGCCGTGGTCCAAATTTTGGTCCGAATATCCAAGAGAAGAAATCAAGACGGATCTTGAGCTGATTAATCGTCTGGGCGCCAACTCAGTCCGCATATTTCTCAATCATGGCTACTTCACGGATCCTGCCACAAAAGAAATAGCCCATGAGCGTCTTTTGGATTTCATGGATTTATGCGGCGATAAAAATATAAAAGCCATCGTCACCCTTTTTGACCTGCGCAGTGATTACCGCTTTGCCAATTGGGCGGGCGATTCCCTTCATATCGGCGAGGTCATAACCACGGTTGGAGAACACCCGTCTTTGCTGGCTATGGATCTTAAAAACCAAGCTGATCTAGATTTTGACTCCCAAGGTGAGCCGCAGGTTCTGTCATGGCTTGAAGCTATGATACAAAGCGTCAGAGACCATTCACCCCGTGTATCTGTGACGGTCGGTTGGTCGGACGCGGAACATGCAAGCAAGCTTTTAAACCTGGTCGACCTGATTTCCTACCATGATTACAATAAACCAAGCGGGTTTGCGGACCGTTTCAAGAGCGTTCAGGCCATAGCCAAAAGCAAACCTATCTTCGTCACCGAAATTGGTTCGAGCCGCTGGTCTCTACTGAAATTCGGAGAAGGCTCACCAAAAGCTCAAGCCAAGCGACTACAACAACAATTAGACCAATTGTCAGGTGCCAGCGGCGTATTCGTTTGGACGCTTCATGACTTTGAGAACGTCCCAACCAATATTGTTGGCCATCGTCCATGGCGCCGGGATCAGCAAAAGATTTTCGGCATAATGGATCATGACGGACAAATGCTGCCAGCTGGCGAAATATTCAAAACCTTTAACTCAACCTTCCTTTCCACCCCTCACTCATCCACGGAGATTTCTCAATGACGACACTTGCATTTATAAGCGCTTTTCCTCCGGCCAAAGGCTCCCTCAATGAATATGGATTTCATCTGGTAAAAGCCTTTGCCTGCAGAGATGATATTCGGAAAATCGTCGTCCTTGCCGATATGGACGACACGATCGACAGTGAGCTTGTTCTCGATCCCAAAATCGAAGTCCAACGCGTATGGAAGTTTAACTCGCCTTTTGCCGCTTGGCAGATTTTGAAGTCCCTTAAAAACTTACAACCTGATTACGCCCTGTATAATTTGCAAACGGCCTCGTTCGGGGACAAGGAAATTCCCGCTGCTCTCGGTCTCATGGCCCCCATGCTCTCGCAGAAATCCAAAATTCCATCCGGCGTTATCATGCACAATTTGATTGATGCCGTAGATCTATCCAAAACAAATCTGGCCGGACAGGCTCTGCGCCAAAAGATCGTTTCTTTTGCCGGAACATTAGTCACCAAATGTCTTCTAAAGACAGGCTTCGTGAGCGTGACCCTCGATAGCTTTATGGATATTTTGTCCGAAAAATATAAAGCTAAAAACGCCTTCATGGTCCCGCACGGGTCTTTTGTAGCCGACGAAAAGTCAATCATTCCCGAACTAAAGTTTCGCGACAATACGATTGTTACAATGGGTAAATTCGGGACCTATAAAAGGCTGGAGCGTATGATTTCTGCCGTGCAAAATCTCAACAAAACCATCTATGCGGATAAGCCCGTAAAGCTTGTCATTGGCGGTTCCAACCATCCTGCAACACCTGGCTATATGGAAGGGCTGAAAGCGGCCCATAAGTCAGACCCAAATATTTTCTTTCACGGCTATGTGGCCGAAGAGGACGTTGCGCCATTTCTCAAACAGGCCCGTCTGGCGATTTTTGATTATGACAGTACGACCGGCAGCAGCGGCGTTCTGCATCAAGCCGCCATTTACGGGACGCCGTCCATTTATCCTTTAATGGGTGATTTTGTAGACGTGACCGAACGTGAAGGCCTTCAAGGTTATCACTATGTTCCCCTCGACGAAGAAAGCCTGACAAACACAATCCGTAAATCCCTCGAGATGAATGAAAAATCACAAGACATCGCCGATAATAATCTGCGCATATCGGAAGGTGTTACCATGGATACGGTCGCAGCGGTTCAAGTTCGTCTACTGGAACGTATAGCTCAGGGTCGATTTTTTTCCATCCGAACATCCACCAAACGTGCAATCTGGCTTAAGCCAAATTTCAATAGGATCTGAACGATTATAGGGTCACCTCTTGTCACTAAATTTATGGTAACGAATTTAATCCAACTTACGTTGATTTGTTCTCAATCAATCTACAAAATCTTCGTCTTTAAATAGGGGGCACATGGAGGCAAAATA
>CALDSY010000117.1 GCA_937924355.1 uncultured Caulobacterales bacterium | reverse complement strand
GCCCGTTCAAGAGGCCCCCGCAACACCAGTCGCGGTTGCTTCACCTATGGGAACCTGCGGGCCCAGCTATGTTGCAATCTTTAGCGTCCCTTATGGGGCTGCGCCTAAGAATGTCACCCGTTTGGGGACTTACCCGCAATTTGGCGATAGTCATGGTCTAACGCCGGTTCAGTTCTATGAAAAACTTCAGACCCGCTTTCAGAGCAGCGACAATGACCGCCGTTATCTGAACTACTTGTTCAAATCCATGGGATTCCGGAATGGTTTTGTTGACGCACGGCCAGAATTCTTTTCTGATGATGTTTTGCTCCAAGGCACAAAAGGCATACTTGGGTATGGCGATTTCCACGGATATGAATTCTCACAACTCAATGTCTCATCGCCAAGAGATCTGCAGGCCTTCCGAATTCAAAGCGCCAACGGTACGCCTGTCTATTTCATGAAGACGTGCGGCAATTACATGTATGTTTGTAAATAGGGATTAAGAGCGGCTGGTTACCCGTCCGCTTCCATCTGGGCCAGACGGGCTGCCTGATCCTCGGCAATGAGCGCATCGATGACATCGGAGAGCTCATCACCGGCGACGATTTTATCAAGCTTGTAGAGTGTCAGCCCAATACGGTGGTCCGTGACGCGGCCTTGCGGGTAATTATAGGTTCGGATGCGTTCTGAGCGGTCTCCTGAGCCAACTTGTCCCTTGCGTTCGTCAGCGCGCTCGGCATCGATGCGCTGCTTTTCTATATCGTAAAGGCGCATTTTCAAAAGCCGCTCCGCATTGGCCCGGTTCATATGTTGGGATTTGGCATCGCACACCACAACCACCCCGGTTGGGATATGGGTCATGCGCACGGCGGAGTCGGTTTTGTTAACGTGCTGTCCGCCTGCGCCGGAGGCCCGCATGGTATCGACGCGGACATCCCCCATAGAAAAGCCTATATCGATATCTTCAGGTTCCGGCAGAACGGCCACTGTCGCTGCAGATGTATGAATGCGGCCCTGGGTTTCTGTGACGGGAACGCGCTGAACCCGGTGGACGCCGGATTCAAATTTCATCATGCCGTAAACGCCGGCGCCGCTAATAGAGGCAACGATTTCTTTATAACCGCCCATCTCCGCTTCGGATTCAGATTCGATTTCGACTTTCCACTTATTGAGCTGAGCATAGCGGGCATACATGCGGTATAAATCGCCAGCAAATATGGCGGCTTCATCGCCGCCTGTTCCAGCGCGGATTTCCAGCACGATGGAAGCGTTGTCGTCTTTGTCTTTGGGTAGCAGCAGAATTGAGACTTCGTGTTCGAGCTCGGGCAGTTGGTCTTTCAGCGCCTGTATTTCTTCTTTGGCCATAGCGCCCATTTCAGGATCATCGAGCATGGCAGCAAGATCTTCCATCTCGGCGCGGACGGATTGTAGCTTACGGACGCCCTCTACAATGGGCTTGAGCTCGGCATAGTCTTTGCCGAGCTGCACGATTTCCGCGCCATCTGTGGTCGCGCCCATGCGCGCTTCGATATGTTCGAAACGGTCGACGACCTGAGCCAATTTTTGATCCGGTATATGCATAGGCGCGCTAGTTAGGGTGGAATTATCAATTTGTCGAGACGTAGAGTGAACTACTCCCTTTGGAAACATAAAAAAGATTGGTCTTTCGTCGATCCCATGGCGGCAATAAATTGTTTATCATTATAGCCCGGAAGCTTGGAAAACTCCGGGATGATTTTCTCTAAACCAACCAATCCCATCGGTAGAGAAATAAAATCGTCCTCAAAATGAAGTTCAATCCAGACGTCATCATTCCAAGGCCCAGCCGCCCCTGTTAGAACTTCGATGCGTATTAATTCGTCCCAGAAAAAACTGGCCTTTTTCTCAGTCCCTTCGAATACATCAAAGCCAACATCACTCAATTTTATAAAAATTTCGTCGAATTCAGTAGAATGGTCGAGGTAAAAATATAAACCTAATAAAAACAAACAAAAAATGATCCCGAAAAAAGTATGTTCTAGCAATAGCCAAATAGAAACATGAAGCAAAAATAGGAGGATGCCAAATCCCCAGCTTTCTCGATCTCTGTCCCACGAGTTCTTTAATTTCTGTAAAAAGACCACAGTAGATGATTACACATATAAATTGCTTTTCCCTTAAAACTCACCTCTGAGGCCGACGAATAAAGTCCTTGGCCGGCCCGGAAAATAGCGCTCGCCGCCAAAGGCGAAATCCGCCCGGTTGGCGTAACGTTTATCAAACAGATTATCCATGCGGGCAAAGATAGTTGCAGCGTCGGAGAACTTATACTGGCTGCGAAGGACAAAGACATCATGGCCGGGATAAGTTTGGGTATTTCCGGGATCGAGAAAGTACTCACCTAGATGCCGCCATTCGAGTTCGGCGGAGAAGTCTTCGAACGGGAGGATTTTAATCACGCCTGTGCCGTAGAATTCAGGCGCGGTATCAACTTTTGCGCCGTCAGTAATTGTATTGGATGCAGAGTTTGCCGCGTCCGAAAAATTATAGGTATGGTCCGCAAAATTGATATTACCCGAAAGCTCAAGCCAGTCGGCTGGCGCCCAGCGGGCGGAGGCTTCCAGACCGCGATGGCTGGTCTTTCCGTTGACCACATTCAGGCCCGCGCTATTTCGGAAGAAGAAGTTGTCCTTTTCCATGGCGTAGGCGGCGGCTTCAAAATTGAGCCTTCGCCATCGATATTTTAACCCTGCCTCGAAGCTGTCGAGTGTTTCGTTTCGGATTTCACCGGGCTGTTGCTGAGTTTGCAGCGAATAGAGATCAGTGACTTGCGGTGCACGGGCACCTCTAACGGCTCTGGCGTATAATCGCGTTCTAGCTGAGGCTCTATAACTTAGGGCTATTTTTGGCGTAATGATAAAAAAGTCATCGGACCGATCATCCACGCGCCGAAAACGTCCAACATCAGCTGTGTCGATTTTATTGTCATAGGAATAATCAACGTATTCGGCCCGTGCGCCGAACGACAATTCTGTTTTATCGCCAAGGGCTAGGTCATATTCGCCGTAACCCGCCAAGGTGATAGTATCGACCTCATAATCATAATGTTCGCCTTGAACGAAATCGTTTCGGAAGCCTGTCGTTGGGCCAGTTTGAAACTCATCAAGAAACCCGTTGGTAAATTCAGCATCAAAGCCAAGGATAAGATTGTCGCCATACCAAGTATTAAGACTGCCGACGCTCCAATGGCCGACTTTTTCAGTTGCCTGACCGGGCACGAAATGGCGTAGAAACTCCATGTCTGTCCACCGTGCATAGGGTATGACGACAAAATCATTCTTTTTCAGTCGGACATGGGTGCGGACGGAGCGTGCATCACGATAGGCTTCGGGGTTGGGGTTGGTGAAGCGGATATCATCATCCAGATAGGCATCGTCGCCGCGAATAAAACCGGCGGTTTCTTGATTTAGGTTCTGGGCTGACACATGCCAATCTAAACGCACGTCAGAGCCCAAATTTGTGTCTGTTACGCTCAGCGAAAATTTCTGTTGATCATAGCCCGAGTTATCACGAAATCCGTTGTCAGACACCAAAGCGACTCTCGCAACTGTCTTGTCCCGCGATGAGCTAAAGGTGCCCGAAAAATGCCCGTCGTCACTGACCGTAATTTTGTAGCGCTGTTGTTCGTCAAAGGCTGGTTGACTGCGAATATTGATCAGTCCGTGAAGGGCGTTAGACCCGTACAGGACACTGCCAGGACCTTTGAAAACTTCCACGGCTTCTGCAAATTCAGTTTGTGCTTCGAATAATCCGTTGACGTTAGAAAACCCTGCCGCTCGCAACGGAACGCCGTCTTGTAAATAGAGAAATGAACCAGCGCCCGCGCCGCCAGTCAGAATGGGGGACCGAACAGAGGTGAGGTGTTCCAGGCCACTTCCACGATGAATATGTACGCCAGTAACTTTGTTGAGGAGTTCAGCTGGATGCACTGCAGATACTTCTTCTATTTTCAGATTGTCAAAGACCTCGACTGCAGCGGGATACTTGGTTCTTATTTGACGGTTTGTCCGTTTTGCTACGGAGATAATTTCATTGTGATATGTGGTTGCAAGCAAAGTAACTTCGTCTGTGAATTCTTGCGCCTGTGCATTACCTGCCCAAAAGACAGAGGTCGTTACCATCAAAAATTTGCGCATTATTCACCTAGGACAGAGAGGAGACGTTCGACAAAGCGCGCAATAACATCCTCGGGTGTATTGTCCAGCTTCATGAGGGCATACATGTCCGCAGCGCCAAGTATAATCCGGGCTTCGGAGCGGTCTTTTTGTGGTTGTTTCAGCCGGGCGGATATTGCGTTGAGCAGCTCTTCTTGAAAAGCAAGGAAGGCGGCGCGGTTTGTATCGCCAAAGGCGACCGACCAGCGCAGGAAGGTTTTGACCAGATCCGGCTGGGTCTCGATGAGATAATCAAATCCTTTGACCATCATGCCGACTCCAACTGTTCCGTCCCCCATAAGTTTGAACATGCCTCTGACCTGATCACGAATACGATCGAGCACGGCCTCGACAAGGTCTTCGCGGGTGGGGAAGTAGTTGAAAACGGTTGCCGTTGAAACCCCGGCCAATTTGGCGATATCGCCATGGCCGGCGCGTTCAAGACCATCCTTGGCAAAGACCTGCATGGCCAGTTCGATGAGTTGGCTGCGGCGATCCTCTGGGGACAGTCTTTGGCGAGTCGATGACATGGCTTGCTTATAAGGCAGGGACGTACAAAAGCAATATTGATAAATTTATCAATAACGCTATTGACAAATCTATCAATAACGGTATGTCTAGGCTCGAAACAGGAGCGTGACCATGAGTATTGCTGCATATTTCGAAAAGAACCCGGCTGCGAAACGCCACATTTGGTTGATCTCTATGACTTACCCTTTTATCCCGCTTTTGGGCGTAGGGCTGATGATGTTGACCGGGAATGTCCACATGGCCTGGGCTCCGATTGTGTTCATTTACATTATCATGCCAATCGCCGAGCGTTTGGCGGGCGATGACGACAATGACCTGTTGGGTCTTGATCATGAAATGGTCGAGCTTTCACCGTTTTACAAATTCATGGTCCATGCGTCATTCCCAGTGATTTATATGTCCTGGCTTATTGGAGCTTGGTATGTGGCGACACATCCCATGCCGGTTTCCAGCTATATCGCTTTGGCCTGGGTGCACGGCGTAGGGCTTGGGTTTGCGCTTAATTCCGGCCATGAAATTGGCCACAAAACCGATAAAGTCTCCAAATGGATTGCTCTGATAACGCTCGCACCCGTATTCTATGGTCATTTCCGGGTTGAACATAATACGGGCCATCATTCTGATGTGGCGACACCGCGCGATAGCGCGACAGCCCGGTTTGGTGAGAGCCTCTACGCATTTATGTTGCGGGAATATCCGGGGGCCTGGAAGCGCGCTTGGCGTCTTGAGAGCAAAAGGGCGTCTCGCCGAGGCTATTCTCGATTTTCGCTAAGAAACGAAGTCGTCGCTTCTGTTGTCCTACAGCTTGTCCTTTGGGGCGCGATCATTGCGACGCTAGGTTGGGTCGTTCTGCCTTATTTATTGGGCGCAGCCGCCTTCGGCGCGTCACAGTTATCTATGCAAAACTATGTTGGCCATTACGGACTGCTGCGGGAAAAACGGCCAGACGGAAAATATCTACCCTGCATGCCCCATCATAGCTGGAACACGAAAAACCTGGTCACCAATATGATCAGCTATAATCTGGCGCGTCATTCTGATCACCACGCGCACCCTTCGCGCCATTATCAGCATTTGCGTAATCTACCTGCAGTGCCCGAGCTGCCCTATGGTTACGGCACCATGTTCTTACTCTCTTATTTCCCGCCGCTGTTTCGCAAGGTCATGGATCCGATTGTGCTGGCCAATGTGGACGGAGATATGAGTAAAGTTCTGACCCAAGAGCTCTGCGCAGCAGAAGGTTACGCCTAAGCCGGTTTGAGATTGACGTCGCGCTGCGGGAAGGGGATCTCGAAGCCCTTCTTGGCGAGGGATTTGTTGATCTCGGTGTGGATATCATGACTGACAGCAAAGCGGTCATCCACACTCCGGACAAAGACCCGTAATTCGAAATCGAGGGAGCTATCCCCAAAGCCCAGGAAGAACACATTAGAGCGCGGCTCCGTCAGGACTCGTTTATTTGCAGCCAGCACATCCAACATAATTTCCCGAGCCTTTTCTGTATCCGAGCCATAGGCAATCCCGACTGGGATAATGATCCGCGTGATCGAGTCCGTTAGCGTCCAGTTCGTCACTTTCTGGGTAATCAATTCTTTGTTGGGAATAAAGATCTCGCGGTTATCCAGATCAGACAAAGTGGTTGCCCGTATCTGTATGCGCCGGATCGTTCCGCTTTTCTCGCCTATGGTGATGTAGTCGCCCACGCGGATTGGTCGTTCAAATAGAATAATCAGGCCCGAAATAAAGTTGGCAATAATTTCTTGCAGACCAAACCCGATACCCACGGACAAGGCCGCTGCGATCCATTGTAATTGGGACCAGTCCATGCCCAGCTTGCTAAAGGCCCAAATAAAACCAATGGCAAAAATCACATATCCAAGAATATTCGTGATCGCATAACGCGTGCCGCGATCAACATTTGAGCGATTTAAGACAAACACATCCAGTAGGCCTGGAATATTCTTGGCCGTGATAAAGGTTAGCACTGCGATCGCCAGCGACTGAATGAGATTCCAAAGCGTGACATAAGACACGGCCGACGTTTGTCCGTCTACTGTTTGAAGTTCGGTCGGCCATAAATCTACATTGTCAAAGACTGAAAGCGCGGGAAATAGATCGCGCCAGACAAACCACATCGTAATCGCAAATCCGATGGCGACAAACGTATTGATGAGCTGGCCAGATTGACGACTAAGCGTTTCAACATCGATTTCCTCGTAGTCGAGCTGAGGTAAGGGTGTTTCGCCGCGCTCCTCGGCTTCTGCCTGCTTTTTGCGGGCTTCGCGCAATTTTTCCAGGCGTTCCTGGGCCTGCCGCAAGGATATGCGCCGCTGGGCCACCAGTAAGGTCCGGCGGAGCAGGCCATACAGCGCATAGGTCGCTAGCGTGATGCCAGCCGTGAAAAACAATCGGGAAAGCAGAACCCGCGCCGTGTCATAATATCCGATTGCCGCGAGGATTGCCGCAGAAACGGGCAAGAGCGTCACCATTAAAATTAGCGGGCGATAGTAACGTCTGATAATATTTGTTTCGGAAAACCCGCTGGTCAGTTGTGACTTTTCCATTTTCAAAAGACGCACGCCAAATGCGGCGAGAATGAAGGCTGTCACGATAAAAGCGAGCAGGCTAAAGCCCTCATACACATCCGGAAGACGGCTGTTCTGAGTCAATGTGACCAGTGCAATTGAAATACCGGCCGAAGGAATAAACCAGTTCAAATTCCGTACCGTATTACGCCGGAAAAACCGTGGCGCTCTGTAATGGCTGTCAAACAGGGATTTATCTCGGTTCCATTCTCGCCACATTAAAAAGAACCAGGCAAAACCAGACAGCTCAATGCCCGTCTGCCCTAGGGAGTCAATAAAGGCATCGGGCGCCGTACTATTCTTGAAAATAACACCTGCCAAAAACAATAAAAGCGGGATCGGGGCGGCCATGAGCGCTGTGGTCAATAACACGCCAGGTGTATGCCAATAAGAATCTTTCTGTACGCGCCCCACATCACCGGCTGTTTCGGAGATGTAGCCGCGTAGGCGGGGCCGCAAACCGTAGAGGATCAATGCCAGCCCTAAGGCGAGCGCGATCCCATACCAATACCGTCTCAGCTCTGTTGCAAAGGCGCCGAACGTATTGGACAAATTTTTGCCGCTAAAGACTGAAAATCCCCCGCGGACGGCCCGGTATGGCCAATCAGTATCGATGGCTCTGACACTAGGGAGCCAGAGCAAATTCTGATCGAGAATGCCATTGAGCTTTTGGGTGTTATCGACAAGTCGGTCTTGAACCAATTTAAGCTGCTTGGATTCTCGATATTCGTTGGATGTATATTCGGCGTACTGGTTGAGTAGGCTACGTCTCTGAGCATACAGGGCCTCGAGAATTTCATAGTCCGTATTCGTCAAAAGCGGGTGGCCAGAATTTTCTGTCTGCCAATCCGTAAAGTTCTCCGAAAGGCCCAGGGATCCAAGCGGCATACGCCGCAATTCCTGACGGGCCCAGAGCTGTTGTTGCGTGGCTTGAAGCTCTCGTTTTTTATTACTGTCGATCTGCCTTTGAATCGACTTGATCGACGGGCGTTGGTCCCGTAGCTGGCGCATGGTCACGCTGGATTGACGGTTGAACTCCCCAATATTTGTGAGACGGTCGGCCACTTCCAGGTCATTATCGACCTCGGAAAGTTGTCGCCGTATATCTGCTTGAATGCGCGGATATTGGCTCGCCGTCCTAGCGCTTTCGCGAAGCAGTCCGGCAAGTGTCAGGTTTTCATCGGCGTAATCCAAAATGAAAGGGTGAGACTTTTCAAGCGCCGTAAAACCAGAGCTCACATCATTGTATAAATTGTCAGCCAAGGATAGGCGCCGCATGCCAGTCTTGAGTTGTAGGGCAACAACCCGCCGGGCCGTTTTGTCAACATTTAACTGAGCCACGTCACGCCTAAGCTCGAGGATTTGGAGGCGTGTGGGCTGAAAGGCAATTTCCTGTTCCAGCGCTAAGACGGAATTTCGCATCTCATATTCACGGGCTTCGAGCAGTGTCCGGAGACTGGTTTGAACAGGGCCGCGATTTTCGCTGTCGAGCGCCTCCAGCCTATTGACCTGGGTCGCCAAAGCGCCTTGCGCGCCTGCCAATTCATCCTGGATGGCTAATTCCGTTTGTGATTGGATCGCCGCGCGGTAGGATTCGAGCTCATTTTCGTAATTTCGTAATTCACCCTCTGCCAAAATACGCTCTCGTTCTAATCGCTGAAGGTCGGCACCGGAACGCATATCAGACGCCCGTGTTTCAGAGGCTGGATTATTTTGCAATGTCTCCAACCGGTTTCGCAAGCCGTCGATAATTTCCTGTGCGCTTTCAAATTCCTGACGAAGAGTTTCGCCTTTTTCTCTTTGTTCTGCGGCGCGTGCCATGGCTTCAATCGCCGCTTCGTATCGAGCTTTAATGACCAAGGCTTCGTCGGCTTCGATCGCGCGGTCGGAGTCAACGCGCTTGATTTGATTTTCTAGATTTGAAATCGTGAAGTCGGGCGGGATCACCGTTTCTGTCTCGTCGACTTGCGCAAATCCCGTTGATGAAAACAGGATGAGGGTCAAACAGGCCAAAACAGCCCATAGCTTTCTAAAATGCATGAAAAAACCAGCCTGAATCTGCATAAAGCTTTCCATAAGGCAGTTTACAGACTATGTCGCGCAAAATTTTTGTAATCTATTCTATGGCCCCACCACTTTTAACACTCGACAACATCGCCTTGACCTTTGGCAGCACGCCTTTGCTGGCGGACGCCAATATGCGTGTCTATGAGGGGGATCGGATTTGCCTAGTGGGACGCAACGGATCAGGTAAGTCCACGTTTTTGAAAATAGCTGCCGGATTTGTCGAACCCGACGCCGGGGAGAGATTTTTAAAACCGGGGATCACGGCCCGCTACTTGCCGCAAGAGCCTGACCTCTCTGAATTCGACACCATTGGAGACTATGTCAACAGCGGTCTGGAGGGGGCGGAACAGGGCTATAAAATTCCTTACTATTTGGACGCCTTGGGATTGGACGAAACTTCCGGAACCAAAAACCTTTCGGGCGGCGAAGCGCGCCGATCAGCTCTGGTCAGAACCCTGGCGGCAGAGCCTGATATCCTCATGCTGGACGAACCGACCAACCATTTGGATTTGCCCGCCATTGAGTGGCTGGAAAATGAGCTTTCATCTATGCGTTGTGCCATCATTTTGATTTCTCATGACCGGCGCTTTTTAGAAAAACTCTCCCGCAAGACAGTCTGGATGGACCGCGGTGAAACGCGCGCCATCGATAAAGGCTTTGCGCATTTCGAAGATTGGCGGGATGAATACCTAGAGCAGGAAGCTTTGGATCGGCACAAGCTTGACCGTAAAATCGTCCGCGAGCAACACTGGATTGTACACGGGGTTTCAGGGCGCCGGAAACGTAATATGCGGCGAGTCAAAGAGTTGGCGAACTTGCGAAAAAACGTCAAAGAGCAGCGCCATGTCAAAGGCGATGTGCAATTTGCAACGGTCGATACGCAAAAATCCGGAAAGTTGGTGGCGGAACTTAAGAACATCTCCAAGTCTTTTGGCGAACGTCTAATTATCAAGGATTTTTCGACCCGGGTCATGCGAGGGGACCGAATGGGTTTGGTTGGACCGAACGGTGCAGGCAAGACGACTTTGCTCAAAATCCTTATGGGAGAGTTGGAACCAGATACAGGGACTGTTCGGCTTGGCGTCAACCTGGAGACATTGATCGTGGATCAAAAACGCGAAAGCCTGAACCCGGATTGGACTTT
Source organism: uncultured Caulobacterales bacterium (assembly GCA_937924355.1). Classification (GTDB taxonomy): domain Bacteria; phylum Pseudomonadota; class Alphaproteobacteria; order Caulobacterales; family Maricaulaceae; genus JACOMS01. The sequence continues at coordinate 1,455 of CALDSY010000117.1, read as the reverse complement.
GTCCGAAGCGCTAACAGACGGACGCGGTGACAATGTCATCATTGGTGATAAACAACGTCATGTCCAAAGTTATATGAAAGACTTTCTTTTCCTGCCGGAACAGGCCCGCACGCCCGTACACGCACTCTCCGGCGGGGAGCGGGGTCGATTGCAATTGGCGCGAGGATTACGGCTGCCGTCTAACCTTTTGGTGCTCGACGAACCGACCAATGATTTGGATCTGGAAACTCTGGATCTGTTGCAGGAACTGATTGCCGATTATGAAGGCACCGTCCTCCTTGTCTCCCACGACCGGGATTTTCTCGATCGCACCGTGTCAAAAACGATTGCCTATGAGAGCCCAGGCCTGTGGCAGGTTTATGCGGGCGGATATTCTGATATGGTCGCGCAGCGCGGGGAAGGGGTGAGAGCGCGCAAAGAAAAAGAGAAAAAGGAAAAGGCTGAAATCAAAACGGAAACGGCTCCGAATTCCGGCTCTAATAAACTGTCTTACAAACATAAATTCCGTTTGGAGCAATTACCGGGCGAGATGGAAGCCTGTGAAGACGTGATCACTCAGTTCGAAGCCAAGCTCGCGGATCCGGATCTGTTTGCCAAAGACCCGGACGGCTTTACAAAAATTGCCAATGACCTAGAAAAAGCAAAATCCAGACTAGACACGTTGGAGACAGAGTGGTTGGAATTGGAAGCCCTGAAAGATGGGTAGAAGAAAGGACGACTATGAGCGCACAGGACTATATAAACGCCTACCGTATTGATGATGCCAAAGCATTCAAACTGGCCGAACGGGAAACCCACCCTGGGATTTTCGCTAATGGCAAAGAGGCGCGGGCTTTAACGGCCGCCAACGCGCCGGTCATCGGCGATCTCGCGCATAAGCTCTACGGTGAGGCCAAGCGTTCATTATTGATTGTCCTGCAAGGGATGGATACGTCGGGTAAAGATGGAACCACGTCGGCCATTTTCAAAATGACTCCGCCGCTCAATGTTAAGGTGGCAGCATTTAAAGCGCCTTCAAAAAAAGAGCTCGCCCATGATTATCTCTGGCGTATTCACAATGTTTGTCCGGGGAAGGGCGAAATTACAGTATTCAATCGGTCTCATTATGAGGATGTGCTGGTGGTTAAGGTCCGGGAGTTTGCCCCTCTGGATAGAGTCGAACAACGCTATGAGCAGATCAATAATTTTGAAAAACACCTGAGCGCAAACGGCACGACCATTTTGAAGTTCATGCTCAATATCTCTCACGAGGTTCAGGGCGTTCGCCTCAAGGAACGTCTCGTTGAAGGTCACAAGCTTTGGAAGTTTAACCCCGGTGATCTGGATGATCGGGATCTCTGGCCACAGTTTATGGACGCTTATGAAACCATGGTGCAGCGCACGTCGACCGAATGGGCGCCCTGGCATGTGATCCCGAGTGATAGCCGCTCTCGCCGCGGGGCAATCATTTCTTCG
>CALDSY010000116.1 GCA_937924355.1 uncultured Caulobacterales bacterium | reverse complement strand
TTTTCCATGGTGAACGGCGTGCCGAGCACCCCCGAAGCCACCAAGGAACTCGCGGAACGGATCGGCCATTTGCACGAGACTATTTTTGGGCGCATGTGGCCTCTGTCATCAGAGCTGACCGACCATGGCGACACAGCCTATACCACGGAGTATCTCGAGCCACACACGGACAATACTTATTATGAACAGGCGGCGGGGCTTCAATTGTTTAATTGCCTCGCTTTTGACGGCAAAGGCGGCGAGAGCATTCAGGTCGACGGATTTGCCGTTGCCCAGCGCATCAAGGACGAAGACCCGGAGGCTTATCATACCCTCTCAAACGTAACTGTCCCCGGTCATTATATCGAACCGGGCGTGCATTTGCGGGCGGAACGCACACCTTTTCGGCATAATGACAAAGGCGAGCTGATACAGGTCAGCTTCAATAATTATGACCGGGCCCCCTTTATTCTACCCGATGCCGAGATGCGCGAATTCCACCATGCTTATAGCTTGCTCCACAAACACGCCAATGATCAGGACAATTGGATCAAGGTAAAACTCCAGCCGGGATTAACGCTCATCTTTGATAACTGGCGCAACCTCCATGGCCGTATGGGTTATGTGGGCAAGCGTGAGTTTTATGGCTGCTATATCGGCAAAGCTGTCTGGGAGAGCAAGCTACGGGTTTTGCAGGCGGCTGGCTAAAACCGCTTTGCGGCTTTGCGCGAATAAAAGACGATAAACACGATCTCAATCACGGCGCTGCCAATGGCCGCCCAACCCGCCGCATAAATGCCGGATGTTTTATATGTCGCCACGAACACAACAACATAAGCGAGGATCGCAGCGAGGCGCACATAGATGGCCCAGCTTGGTTTCTGAATGGCGTAAAACAGTGAATAAAAAGGGATAGCCACACCCAAGAGCGAGCTGGCCACCAACAACATAACCGCGATAGGCGGGGCGTCTTCGAACCCAGTCTTAAAACCGGCGGTCACCAATTGCTCGCCAAAGAGCAGGACAATCAGGGAAAGACCCAAACCTAACAGGCCGATCCCGGCGGCAGCGCGTAAGGTCAGGCGCATGAGTTCTTTGACTTTTTGATCGGCCACGAGACGCGTCAACTCCGGGAACAACACTTGATCGAACATGCCGATACCCTTGGACAAGAGCTTGGCGATTTCTTCGGCTATTCTGAAAACCGCCAGAAGGGCCGGGCCAAAAATGAACATGACGAAGAGCATGGGGAAATAATCTTTGAGCGAACGCAATGTTGAATCAACACAAGACCGAATGACAAAAGGATACAGACCTGGAAACTCGCCCCATTTGTATGAGGTCGCCGACTTTACGCCCGACCACAAATTGCGATTACGAACTTCGCGCCACGCCAACCATTGCATGACAAGATAGCTCACCAAAGATGCAAGATACCAAACCACTAAGAGCTCGATCACGCCCCAGCCTTGAAAATAGCCAATCACGACACCGATCAATCTCAACACCGGCATGACAAGGGCCCGCAGCGCCAGGCTGGCAAATTTGTCAAACAACCGAAGGACCCCCAATGACACATTGACTTGCCGGAACAGGATCACAGTCGAATAAAGAACCGTAACGCCGAATATGGATCGGCCATTCAGCGCCGATTTAAAGCCCTCAAGGCTTTGGCCATCACCGAAGCCGAGCGCATTCCGCGCCCAGATAAAAACGCCAAAAAAGGCGGCGGCCATAAGGAAAGCAGCCAGTGCCGCCAAGGCATCAATGATCAATCCGGTTTTAAATAACCGCCCCAGCCGCCCCGCCTCTTTGGCTTTTACATCATCAGCGCCAAATTTGATAATGGCCTGCCAGAACTGGAACGAGGCCACCTCGGAAAAAAATAGCATATAGGCGTGAATAAACAGCAGAAGCCCAAAGGCTGCTTTATCATCCAGCGTACGCGCGGCGATGATCAAGACGAGCAGACCGATAATGGATGAGATGAGCCGCGCGCCGCCGAGCATACCGGTATTTTTAATCAGGCGAGATTTGATGGTGGATGTCTCGTCCAAAGAAAAATCGTGAGTTTCGTTATTGCCATCCATGTCAGTTCACGCGGACCAGATCATGGATAATATCCGCCGCGCGTTTTATGGGGTTCCAATGTGATCTTCCCAAAGCCATCTCAACGCGCTGTTCTTGAATTTCCCGGTAGTCCGATAAGGTTTGCTCTGCGTTTTCAAGCGCTTCAATCACGCCCGCTACATCCGAAACCACCTGTCCAAAATGCCAATGCGCATAGTCTGGGTTTTCGCGCCAATTCACGCCATGGGCATTCAGGAAAACACAGGGTTTGGGTCCACCTGACAAATACTCATAAACTTGGCTACTGACGTCCCCCAGATAGATATCGGCGGCGCGGGTATAACTCATATCCGTAGATCGCGCGCTCCCTAAATCAATCAGAATGTTCTCAGCCTTGAAGGTGCTCGCCAATGAATCGCGGTCGGATGTCGAGGCCTGCAAGAACAGCTTGGTGTGCGGCGCAAAAATGAAATTGAATTGGGGCCAATCTCTGAATAATTTGATCACCTCTGTCCCTATTTTCGTCCAGGACGTGAGTTCAATTTTCGAGTGGGGATTGTATAAAACAACCGGTTTTTCATTGGCAAAGAAAACCGGTTTCTTCGGTGATAAATGTCTAACGGCAAAGGGTTTGATATATCCGGACAAGTGCCCGCGCGTGCTCGTAGAAATCAAGCCCTGTTCGGTCATGCGGGTTAAGTCCTTTTGTCCTGCAGCAATGACATGATCAAAGTGACGGATGCGTTTATCGAATCCAAGGGGGCCATCCCCGGCCCCGTGTGGGATATGGATTAAAAGCGGCAACTTGCCTGGGAGTTTTCGTAATATAGTTGATGTCCGTTCAGCGACCACAAGCGCATCTAATCGGCGCAAGATCTGACGATTGGCCCAGAGCGCAGAGAGTTTGGGAGACCCCTTCGGAACTAAGCTGGACAGGCTCAAAGTTTCGATTGAATATTCACCGGCCACCAGACCTGTCATGACCCGTCGGCAATAGTCTAACTCCTCCGTCGTCAAGACAAAAATCTTGACAGAAAGATCCTCACGTTTTGACAATTCTGCGGCAGGCGGGATCAAATGCAAAATATGATGCAGGCCGCCAATCAGCAAAAATCCTATTGTATTGACGGCCAAAATTATTCCTATGCAAAGCTCGCGCAATACGTCTTACAGGAAATGGCCGGATGGCGGCAAGCCGAATAAAAAAACCGATTGTCGCCTAGCTATCCAGCTTCAAATCCGCCATACAAGCATCAAAGTCCGCCAGAATACGGTCTCGGCGCATATCAAAGACCGGGCGGACCTCAGGGTCGTTGAACACGTAAAAGCGCTTCTTAGCGATTGAGGTCATGACCAAATCTGCGAATTTTTCCGCGCTCATTCCGTTATCGACCAAAGACTTTGTCGACTCGTAGACGGGGTTATTTTTGAACTTTTCTGCATCTTGCCCGGCCTTGGACGGGCTCCCAAAAGAAGCGTTATAGATATTGGATTTCACCCATGTCGGACAGAGGACTGACACGCTAATTGGGCTGTCTTTCAGCTCCATCTCTAGCGCTTCGGAATAACCGACCACGGCAAATTTGGTCGCGTGATAGGGCGGCATATAAGGGGTAGGCGTATGCCCGGCCATTGATGCCGTATTGACGATACACCCTTCTTCACCGTGGACCCTCATTCCGGGAAGGAAGGCTTCCACGCCGTGGACCACACCCATGAGGTTGATATCTGTAATCCACTGCCAGTCTTTGATAGCAATGTGACCGCTACGGCCCGCCAGGCTAACGCCCGCATTGTTGAAAACAAAATGCACCTTGCCAAAGCGCTCCAGCGTGGCATCCCGCGCGGCCTGAACCGCCGCGTAATCGGTGACTTCGCAATGAATCATGGCGAGTTTATCTGGCGCGTCTATCGCGTCCATTTCCGCTTTGAGACGATCCACATCAATATCGGCCATCATCACATTGGCGCCGCGCGCTACCAAAGCTTTAGTGATGGCGAGCCCAATACCAGAAGCCGCGCCCGTAACGAACGCGGCTTTGTTTTTAAAAGTGGTCACAGGTTAAGAGCCGCCCATAGCGCCAGTGACAAACTTCATGGTCTGCTGGCCGCCGGACGTATATTCTTCCTGGCCTGCACCATCCACAATCTTGTCCATATTGGCCATGACGTTTTCTGCCGTCTGCTCGCCCACGGGCAAGTGAATGCCTTTGGTTTCATAAACGCGTGTGGCCGCAAATCCGCCCGCACCCGCGCACATGATGAGGCGGTTTGGCGCGTCATCACAGACAAGCGGAATAAGACCCGCGGTTACGCTTTCAACGGTCAAAAGCTTGAACGCATCTTCGGGGATCAGACCTTCCGTCATACGGGTCGCCGCCGTCGGTGAAAGCGCATTGACACGAATGTCATATTTGGCCCCTTCAATGCAGAGCGTATTCATCAAGCCGATAACGCCCGTCTTGGCCGCGCCGTAATTGGTCTGTCCGAAATTACCATAATTGCCCGAAGACGATGTGGTCACCACGATGCGGCCATATTGGTTCTCTTTCATGTGGTTCCACACGGCCTTGGTACAAATGGCAGTGCCCATGAGATGGACATCCAGCACCAGACGGAAATTATCCATCTCCATTTTGGAAAAGGATTTATCGCGCAGGATACCGGCATTATTGACCAGAATGTCGACCTTGCCCCATTTGGCGATAGCCGCATCGACCATAGCCTGAACTTCGTCTTCTTTGGTGACATTAGCGCCGTTGGCCATAGCTTCGCCGCCAGCCGCTTCGATCTCGGCCACAACCTGTTCGGCCATTGTGGCAGAGCCGCCTTCGCCGTGGACGTTACCGCCCAGATCATTGACGACGACTTTCACGCCGCGACGGGCCAGCTCCAGCGCGTGGCTTTTACCGAGGCCGCCGCCAGAGCCGGTCACGATGGCAACGCGGTCTTTAAATTCAACTGTGCTCATTATTTTATTCCTTT
>CALDSY010000115.1 GCA_937924355.1 uncultured Caulobacterales bacterium | reverse complement strand
TATGGCCCCGATCTTGCACGCCGATCTTGCACGCTTTGTCGCTGCAGGAGTGTTTATGCCGTTTTGGAGCCGAAAATCACCGGATGACCGGGCCCTAAGCCAGTCGATCGTCAAGCAGCAGCGGGCGACGCGCCAAGCCTGCAAAGGCGTGGCCCAGACCAGCGGCATGTCCGACCGGCTGGCCACGGTGATCGCGCTGTTGCAAGATCAGCCGGACTGGGATTATGCCATGACTCAGACCACCGCTCGGGAAGCCGCGCTTTACGCCGCCAGCTTTATCGGGTTTGAAGCGCCTTTTGATGCCGAGGAAGACGCGCTTTTGACTTATTTGTCTGAACATTTCGCCGGGCGCAAAATCGCCACCTTTGCCTGGGGGCTCTATGCGGACCAGCTGCGGGAACAATCGGCGGCGGAATAGTATTGCGCTGATCCTTTCTGCAAGGTTAGGGTCGTCCCATGGAAAAGGTCGAGCTCTTCGCCGAAGAAACTCTAAAAGATCGCGGACAAATGAGCCGCGAAGAATATGACGCATTTTTAGCAATGCTGAGACTGCGGGACAGCGCGCCCAATTCAAACGCGCCCGATTCAGAGGTTTTTGAGCAAAGCCGCACCCTCTACAATAAAAGCGGGTTTGATTTCCAAGGGCACGCGCCTATGGGGTTTGGTTGGAAAACACTGTGGGTCGCCGTCCGCACGACCGATATCATCGACTTAACTGGCACATTGGCATCTTCCTTTATTGTTGAGCAAAAACAGTGCAGTGTCGACGAAACTTACTATTCCGCCCGGCCCAGCGCGGCCTTCAAGAACATGACCCAAGACAAGTTTTTCTTAGTCACTCAACCCTGTGACGGGACCATATTCATCCAGCCTCAGGGCGGTATGCGTTCCGTTATCTGGGATGGATTTCTAGAGGCGCGCAGGAAACGCCATTTAGCCAGTTTGGCACTCCAGACACCGTGTTCTGAAATTTCGAAAACCATCGGCGATTGTTATTTTTTTTGGTCGAACCGGGTAACTCGTAACCATGGGTTTATGCTTTGGCGACAGGGTGTGCTCGCCCGAACCGTTTCAACGTTGTGTGGCGAAGGGGATGTGACCATTGGGGATGCCTTGGTCGGAGAGGTCTATCACGAGAACTATGCGGATGATGAATGGGGCGATACGCCAATTCTGAGTGAGTATTCTCTCTTTGAAACAGCGCGCCGCTGGAAAGTAAATCCCAATCATATCAACCCCGTGCGACCCGGCGAAAAGGCCTATTGCTGGTTTGTCGATGCCAGAGATTGGCAATAGTTTTCCCCTTTTCTTGCGAGTCATCCCCATGTAAGCCGGGGCCATGGACTTAAGGCCCGTTTTTTTCATTATTGGCTTGATGCTGTCCGGCCTGGGGGTTTTCATGTTTGTCCCCATGCTGGTGGATCTGGCTATGGAGCGTCGCAGCTGGGGCGCGTTTGCCATGTCGGGTATTTTTACCACGCTGATCGGCGGGGTGATCGCCATGGCCACCTATTCCAAGAATATGCATATGGGCGCGCGGGGGGCTTTTATCCTGACCGCTCTGTCCTGGGTTTTGCTGTCTTTGTTCTCGGCCGTGCCCTTTATGATGGACCCGGCCAAGATGAGCCTGACTGACGCCTTATTTGAGGCCACATCCGGCATCACCACGACGGGGTCAACCGTGATGACCGGCCTAGATGACCAGCCCCAAGGCATATTATTCTGGCGGGCCATTTTGCAGTGGATTGGCGGGATCGGTATCATCGCGACCGCCATGGCTATCTTGCCCATGTTGCAAGTGGGCGGCATGCAGCTCTTTAAAGAAGAGAGCTCGGATATTAGTGACAAGATTTTCGTGCGGCCGACCAAAGTCGCCTTTCTGATTGTTTCCACCTATCTGGGCCTGACCCTGCTCTGCGCGGCGGGCTATATTATGACGGGGATGAGCACGTTTGACGCGGCGGCCCATTCCATGACGACCCTGGCGACGGGCGGTTATTCTACATCTGATCTGTCCATGGGCGGTTTCATGGATCAGGGCGCGGATATCGTCTGCATGGTCTTTATGCTGGCGGGAGCCATGCCGTTTGGGATTTACATGCTGTTTTTCTCGGGTCATTTCACGGCGCCGTTCAAGGACCAGCAAGCGCGGACCTTTTTGGCGATCATCACGACCCTCATTCTTATTGTCGCCATCTTCCTGTGGCAGACCTCGGACATTGAACGCCTGCAAGCCCTTCGGTTTTCTGCCTTTAATACCATCTCCGTTGTCACGGGCACAGGGTATGCCAGCGCCGATTATAATAGCTGGGGGCCTTTTGCTGTGGCCGCCTTTTTTGTGTTTATGTTTATCGGCGGCTGCGCCGGGTCTACGGCTTGTTCCATTAAAATCTTCCGTTACCAAGTGGCGTTCGAAGCCCTGCGGGCCTATCTACTACGCATGCCCCGGCCCAATATGATTGTGCCCATGCGTTACGGCGGCAAGCCTTTGTCCGAGACAGTGGTGCATTCAGTGATGAGCTATTTTTTCCTGTTCTTCATGACCTTTGCCCTGACAGCGATTATCCTGTCTGTGCTGGGTCTGGATACTATGACGGCTTGGTCCGGGGCCGGCAGCGCCGTGGCCAATGTGGGCCCAGGCCTAGGGGATATTATCGGGCCGTCGGGCACCTATCAGGCCCTGCCGGACTCGGCCAAATGGGTTTTGCTCACGGCCATGATCGTTGGGCGTCTGGAGATCATTACAGCCTTGGTCGTCCTGACTCCGGCCTTCTGGCGCGCTTAACCGAAAAAGCGGGCGTTCCGGCGTAACCTCTCAACCACATTTGCAATTGCGCGGACGGGCCCGCCTGTTATAGACCCATGCTTTAAACCAAATGGGAATGAGAGCCGCAAAATGAGCGAACGCTATAACGCCGCCGAAGTAGAGCCGCGCTGGCAAAAGGTCTGGGAAGAGGGCGACGTCTTCCGGGCTGATGATAGTGGCAAACAGAAATACTACGCCCTCGAAATGTTCCCCTACCCCTCGGGCCGTATTCATATGGGCCATGTGCGCAATTACGCCATGGGCGATGTGATTGCGCGCTATAAAAAGGCCTGCGGCTTTGATGTGCTGCACCCCATGGGCTGGGACGCCTTTGGCATGCCCGCCGAAAATGCGGCGATTGAAAAGAACGTCCACCCCAAAGGCTGGACCTATGACAATATCGCGGCGATGAAAGCGCCCCTAAAAAGGCTCGGCTTTTCACTGGATTGGTCCCGCGAGTTCGCCACCTGCGATGAAGCCTATTACAAACAGCAGCAGGCGATTTTTCTAAAGTTTTGGGAAAAGGGGCTTGTGTATCGCAAGACCGCCAAGGTGAACTGGGATCCGGTCGATCACACGGTCCTGGCCAATGAACAGGTCATTGACGGGCGCGGCTGGCGCTCAGGCGCGCTGGTGGAGCAAAAAGAGCTGGACCAATGGTTCTTTAAAATCACGCATTATGCGCAGGATCTGCTGGATAGTCTCGATACACTTGATCGCTGGCCAGAGAAAGTCCGCACTATGCAAGGCAATTGGATTGGCCGGAGTGAGGGTCTGCAGATGACATTTCGCTGGGCCGACGCTGGGCCTGTTTACGGCAATGAAGACTTTGAAAGCGGCGTTGAAATTTTCACCACACGTCCTGATACACTTTACGGCGCGAGCTTTATGGCGTTATCGCCGGACCACCCGCTGACGAAAAAACTGGCGGAAGACAATGCCGACATCGACGCGTTCTGCAAAGAATGCGCCCGCATCGGGACCTCCGAAGAAGCCATCGCCAGCGCCCCGAAACTTGGGCTTGATACGGGTCTGACCGTCAAGCACCCGTTCCAGGATACCACTCTGCCCGTCTATATCGCAAACTTCGTTTTGATGGGTTACGGCACAGGTGCCATCTTTGGCTGTCCGGCCCATGATCAGCGCGATCTGGATTTCGCCCGTAAATATGATCTAAATGTTATTCCCGTTGTTTTGCCTGACGGCGAAGACGCTGCCACGTTTGATGTGGGCAATGAAGCCTATGTGGGCGAAGGCACGCT
>CALDSY010000114.1 GCA_937924355.1 uncultured Caulobacterales bacterium | reverse complement strand
TGGTTTAAAAAGAAAATGAATTCCATTGAGGATTTCAAAGGCCTGAACATGCGCATGCCAGGCCTCGGCGGTGAAGTTCTAAAACGCCTCGGCGCGTCGGCGGTGCCGCTGCCCGGCGGAGAGATTTATCAATCGCTTCAGTCTGGGAATATCGACGCCACGGAATGGGTCGGTCCTTGGAATGATTACGCCTTCGGCTTTTACCGCGAAGCCCCCTATTATTACGCGCCGGGATTCCATGAACCGGGCGCGGCGCTGGCGCTGGGGATAAATCTAGACGTCTGGAATTCTCTGAATGCCTCCGAGCAAGCCATGATAAAATATGCCTGCAAATCTGCCAATGATAGTTCCATTGCCGAATATACCTATGAAAATGCCCGCGCGCTAAAAATTCTCAAGGAACAACACGGGATTGAGCCGCAGTTTTTCTCTGATGATATTATTCGCGCCATCGCTAAAGCCAGTGAAGAGGTCATGGCCGAGGTCGGGGCTGGCGACGCCCAAACCCGTAAAGTCTATGATAGTTATCTTGCGGCTAGAGAATCCTATCGCGGCTGGACTGAAATGAGCGACGGACGCTATATCCGAGCCCGGCAAGAAGGTCTTGGCGGCTAATCATGGATTGGGGGGAAACAATCAATCTGTTGGCACGTTTTCTAAACGGGGCCGGTTGGGTTTTCCTGCCCTTTTTGGCGCTGCCATTTCTCAGTTTATTATTGTCGGAAAACGGATTTGTTTCGCGGCTCTCCGCCGGGATCATCCGCACCATTGATACAATTCTGCACGGCATTGGAGAGATGGTAAAATGGGCCCTACCTCTCTTGGTTTTGACGGTTGCGTTCTCAGTCTTCGCCAAGGTAATTTTCGACATCACTTGGACCAAGCTTTTCGAAAGCTCGCAATATTTCCACGCAGCTGTCATCATGTTGGGCGCGGCGGCCACACTTTTGATGAACCAGCATGTCCGGGTAGATGTCTTTTATGACCGGATGACCCCCAAACAAAAAGCGCAGGTAGATTTGCTGGGCTTTTATCTTTTACTGATGCCCGTCTGCCTGACGCTGTTATGGGCGGCTAAATCCTATACGCGGTTTGCCTGGCTGGATCAGGAAGGCTCTATCGCGCCGGATGGCATTCCTTTTAAATATATGCTGATGACGACCATCGCTGTTTTCAGTGTTATGATGCTGGCACAAGGGCTGTCGATCTCTTTACGCGCCGCCAAGGTTTTAAATGATCAACCTGTTCCGGAACGCCCCAAAAAGGTCCCGCCTTTATTCCATAAAGAGGCGGCAGAATAATGCTGACATTCCTCGCCCTTTCCATGTTTGCTGTGGCCTGTCTGGCCCTGCTGCGCGGCTATAATGTGGCCTTTACACTAGGCGGCGTCGGTATTCTTTTTGCCGGTATTGGGACAGCATTAGGCGTTTTTGATTCAACCGATATGGTCAATCTTCCGGACCGGATTTACCCGATTATCACCCGCGAAATTCTGATCGCCGTTCCGCTTTTCGTTTTTATGGGGGTCATGCTGGAGAAATCTCGCATTGCCGAAGAATTGCTTGAGAGCATGGGCAATCTTTTAGGGCCTATGCGCGGCGGGCTCGGGATTTCCGTTGTTTTTGTCGGCGCGCTTTTAGCGGCCTCGACCGGTATTGTCGGCGCAACGGTCGTCACTATGGGGCTGCTTTCGCTGCCGACCATGCTCAAACGCAATTATGCACCGGACCTAGCGGCAGGCTCTATCGCAGCGTCAGGCACATTGGGACAGATCATTCCGCCTTCGATAGTGCTCGTGATTTTGGGCGATCAAATGTCGAACGCCAATCAAGAGGCTATCCGGTCTCACGGCGCAGCCGAGGGTACCGTTGTTTCCGTCGGCGACTTGTTTGCCGGAGCGCTCATTCCCGGCCTCATTCTGGTAGGACTCTATGCGGCCTATATTGCTTTTGTGGCGGTGACCAAACCCGCCAAAGCACCGGCGCAAGCTTGGCCCACGGATGTCAAAGTCTGGGACTTTATGGGCAAAACCTTAAAGGCCATGCTCCCGCCCATTATTCTAATTGTTGCCGTCCTTGGCTCTATTCTCGCCGGATATGCGACCCCGACCCGGGGCGCAGCTTTGGGGGCGCTGGGGGCCATCCTTTTGGCGACCTACAAAACCGCTCCGCAAGGCTGGGCCCGCTTTGCCGCTTTGATTGCTGTGGCGGCGTTGACAGGCCTGATCGCCATAGATGTCTTTCTTCTGCCCAAGGCATTGGCTTTGATCGTCGCAATTGTAGCCATATTGAGCGTACTGGCGTCGCTCATTCCCCTGCTGGGCAGCGGGCAATTGGCCGATGTCTCGCGGACCACAATGCACATTACTTGTATGGTGTTCGTCATTCTGATTGGCGCAACCATATTCAGCCTCATCTTCAGAGGGTTTGGCGGTGATGAAATGGTAGCACATTTCCTCTCGGCGGCGCCGGGCGGCAAATGGGGGGCATTCATCCTGGTTATGCTGGTTATGTTCTTTCTGGGCTTTTTCCTCGACTTTATCGAGATCACCTTTGTGGTCGTGCCCTTGGTGGCGCCGCCTCTTTTGGCTGCCGGATTTGATCCGGTCCATCTGGGGATTTTGATGGCGCTCAATCTGCAGACCAGCTTTCTTACGCCGCCTTTTGGATTTGCCCTCTTTTACCTGCGCGGTGTTGCCCCGCCGGAAGTGACCACGACAGCGCTTTACAGGGGCATTATCCCGTTTATTGTCATCCAGATTCTTGTTATCCTCATGGTGGTGTTCTGGCCGGATCTGGCCACATCCCTGCCCGCAAAATTATTGAATTGATCTTATGATTACGATTGCCACCTGGAATGTGAATTCGATCCGCACGCGGATGCACGCCGTCACAAAATGGCTGACCGACGTCTCCCCGGATGTGGTTTGCTTACAAGAGATCAAATCCACTTCGGAAAACTTCCCCTTTATGGAGATTGAAGCGATGGGTTATAATGTCGAGATATTGGGGCAGAAATCCTATAACGGCGTGGCGATCCTTTCCAAAAGACCTTTCGACGAGATTAGCGAAAAGGGCCTGCCAGGCGATGAGACCGACGATCAAGCCCGCTATATCGAAGCTGTCATATCCGGGGATAAACAGACCTTTCGTGTTGCGTCTATTTACCTACCCAATGGCAATCCGGCCCCAGGCCCCAAATATGATTATAAGCTCGCCTGGATGGACCGCCTTCAGACCCATGCCAAAGGCCTTCTCAAATATGAAGAGCCTCTGGTGCTGGCCGGCGACTATAATGTGATCCCCGAAGCCAAAGATGTTTACGCACCGTCAGAATGGCTGAGTGAAGCCCTCTACATGCCCCAGACGCGGGCCAAGTTTCAGGAATTTCTCGGCATCGGACTAACTGAAGCCTTTGCGCAAATGGACGGACGGGCCGGACAATATACGTTCTGGGATTATCAGCGCGGCGCCTGGCAAAACGACGAAGGCATTCGTATTGACCACCTTATCTTATCCCCCCAAGCGGCTGATAATATCGTAAAACTGGAAATCCACAAAATGACCCGGGACGGGGTCAAGCCTTCGGATCATGTGCCTGTTGTTGGGACGTTTGATTTTTGAGTTACTCACCTAAATATCTCCACCTTCCACCTAATGGAGATATTCCTACCGAGGAACTGAATCAACCATTCGCCTGTATCGTGATCGTCGAAACAGACGTAACTGCAGATTGGCGATATAAGGTCAGTCAATGGCTCGTCAGTAAAGGCTGCCTTTACATGATGGCTTGGGGTAAAGATTGCTCCAAGTGGGATGATGACGTTGATATGGCCAATCTCGAGCAGTTTGAGTACGGTGACATTCCCGATGACAAACATGTTATGACGACCTGGCATAACAAAGAAAACCTTGAAAACGTTTTTTGGTTCGCAGGACATGCCGCCATCCCGATGACCGGTAATGATTTACTCCCAAACCTGCTACTTCTTGATATCACCCCCCAGGATCGCAAGTCGGAAATTTTAGAGCGGTATAATAATGCACAAAGCCTGGCAGATGAAAGAGAGGACGACACCCTCATGCAACCCGGCCTTTCGCTATTTGGCAAAACCTTTCGCGCCATACGTTTCGTACAAGTGCTTTTCTTCCTGCTATTCATCGCAGGCTCTATGTTTGGTTGGCATGTCCATACGGTTTACCGCATGGCGGTCGCGTCCAGCCCTATGGGTGAACCTTTATTTGAGCGCGAATTGCTGGAAAATTATGGCGAGCAGATCATCGACCATTTAACTGAAAATAATGTGCAGGCCGCCATTATTTCCCGGGCCGGTCAGAAACGCAGTAAACTCCCCAAGGGTGTGGAGTTTACCCATAGCGCTTTTTGGGTGCTGGAGCCCAAGGACGGCCAGCCCCATTACGCCGTTTACAATCTCTATCATGGCGAGGAGAACCGATTGATATCGTCATTGGTGAAGGATCAGCCCGCCGATTTTCTGCGTCTCACGCGGGAGCATGATGCCGGGATTATTATCCCTACCGCCCAAGCCCAAGATAAGATCATCAATTACATCACCTCTCCGCGCTATGGCGAAGTGCATCAGGTGAATTACTCTCTGATTTCCAACCCGTTTGATCCTCGGCTACAGAACTGCAATGAGTTCATGCTCGACAGCTTGGCGGCCATGTTTTGGGAAACGCCCAATTCTACGGATATCAAAGCCCGTTATAAAGACGTGTTAAAACCTACAGAGCTCAAGGCCTCCTTCATTCGGCGCAAGGTCGGTCCTATTGTGGGTGAACGTCTGATCATGGACGATCACAGCGAGGAAATATTCACAACAACACGGCAAACGCTCGCACAATTTTTGGAAAGTCAGGGCGCGCTGGACAAGGCCTATATTATGGATTTAGAATCAAAGAAATGATCACGCAAAAA
>CALDSY010000113.1 GCA_937924355.1 uncultured Caulobacterales bacterium | reverse complement strand
AGCTGTGTATCGGTGACACCGAGCCAGCGGCCTAGCGTGGCCGCATATTCATCCACGGAAACCGTTGGGATCAGGCGCCCGCCTTCGGGCGTATATTGTGCCATTTCCAGGACAGGCGGCGGAATCGTGCCAAAAATTCTACGGCCTTGAATAGAGCCGCCCATGACAAATTGATGGCTCCCCCATCCGTGATCGGTCCCGTCACCATTATCCACCATAGTCCGGCCAAAGTCGGAGGCTGTGAACAAGGTCACCTCGTTCCACAGACCTTCCTCTTGCATAACATCGCGGAAAGCTTTGACCGCATCGGATAACTCCTGATGGATGCGGGGCAGATCTTGGGTCTGGCTACTATGGGTGTCGAAACCGCCCATGCCCGTGTAGAATAATTGTTTGTCGACACCGAGGGCGCCGCGCGCCGAAATGGTCTCGGCCACTGTTCGCAATTGTTTTCCCATATTCGTTTTGGGGAAGCGATCTTCGAAGTTTTTGCCCCCTGCCAGCGCAGCCGCAAACTCTTTGGCATTGGCCACGCCTTGTGCCGAGATATTGCCATAATCCATACGCAATAAATCTTGATGACTGAAATCTCGGCGGTCATAAAACTCATTCAAGGCCGCCCGCATATTGTCGTATCGATCACCATATCCGGTCAGCCATTTTTTGTTGACCACATCAATGGTCCGACCACCATCAGATTTGCTGGTCAGAAAGGGGCGAATATTTTCACCGGATAAAAAGACGTCATTGCCGGACAAGCCGATAGACGTGAACAACGAGTTAGACGTCCCTGCGACGGCGTCTGCAAATTTGCCGCCCCAGCCAAATTGTGTCCCTTCTGTACCGAAGGATTGCCAAGTGGACTGTTGGTCATTGTGCGAGAATAAGCGGCTCG
Source organism: uncultured Caulobacterales bacterium (assembly GCA_937924355.1). Classification (GTDB taxonomy): domain Bacteria; phylum Pseudomonadota; class Alphaproteobacteria; order Caulobacterales; family Maricaulaceae; genus JACOMS01. The sequence continues at coordinate 8,984 of CALDSY010000113.1, read as the reverse complement.
GCAGTTTAACGGTTTCGTTTTCATAACTGTCTTTGTCGGTAGGTTCGATTAAGGGCCCGACATTGCCGATAATGGACATGTCCCCGGCATTGAACATCTCGGCCATGCCCGACATTTCTGGCGGCAGGGCGAACTTTCTGGTCCCGAAATCGACTGCATTATCTGGGGCCAATTCCAACAAGTTGGACCGGTGCCGCGAACTCGCAGTAGAGCTGGCATCGTAGGCATTGAACAGACCGGGTCTTAAGGCTGCGAGCTTCTCATAATTTGTCGAGTCATAGGGCAGGACCGTATCGGCCTGATCCATACCACCGAACAGAAATATGCAGACCATTGCCTTATATCCGTTATTTCCGGCCGCCGCCGCGCTTGGGGCAAATTGCGGCGCAAAGAGCTGACTGGAGAGGCCAAGGCCGGCCGCGGCAGAGAGAAAGTGACGTCTATTCATGGGGCGCTCCTAATTAATAACCGCATAGGACGGCAGGCTGGCAATCATGAGGATTGCGACATGTACCCGCTCCAGTTTATCCTGTTCCGGCTCGTCCAGGGTCAACGTTTCGACGACGTTGACCACCACATCTTTTTCAGCCGCGCTCATCCGGGCTCCGGTCATAAGTAGGTCCAGGTGATCCACGAGCGCTGCCGCGTCATCGGCCAAGGCAATCTCTTCTGAATAATCCGGCGTAAAGCGCGGAGCTTCTTCGTCGTCGCCCGTATTGTCGACAACAAAGTCGGTCATGAAGTTGATATAACCGACGGACGCCCCTTCATTGACGATTTGAAACTCGGGCGTAGTCATGCCGGACTCGCCGGCTTGTGTGCCCGGCGCGACAAAACCGGGTCTGTAGAAATTGAACACAGATTTTGGCCGAAACGGATGTTGCCCTAATTCGGTTGCCGGAGAACTGGTGTCTCCAACTCTCCAGGACTCTTCCGTCCGGGCGTCGTCCACGTCAAAATTGTGCCCCCATTGGACAAATTTCAAAACGGGTTCCCGGACCTTCCCGGAATGGGCGGGCTCGGCGACATGAATAGACGGGTCCAGAAGGATGGCCGCCAGCGTCGCTTTCATATCTCCGCGCTGGCCGGTGCCAAATCCTGTTCCGTTTTGAGATGAAAACGAACCGGCTTCAAAGGCTTCAGCCACCCGCTGTACATAAGCGGGATCTGGATCGCTGACGGTAAAACGTTGGATCAGCTGCCGGGCAATAAATGGGGGCACATTGGGGTGGGCGAAGATCGTGTCCAAGGCTTGATCAATCGATTCGGTCCCGCCTGTTCCAGCTGGAATGGTTGTGCCGAGAAAACTCTTTTCTAATTCAGAATGTTTGTCGTCATACATTTGCAAAGGCGCGGCGGAACTGTCTTGATCCCGGTTCCAGAAGCTTGATCCCTTATGAGACAATCCGGTGAACACCCGCGCCAATCCGCGAATGTCATCATTGTCATAAACTTCAATGGGCTCGCCCCCCGAAAGCTTTGGCGTACCGTCCATGTTCAATTCAACCAGACCAATGGTGAATAATTGCAACACCTCCCGAGCGTAGTTTTCGTCAGGCACGCGGCCGGTTTCCGGGTCACCTTTGCGGTTGCGCAGATAGGTCAGGAAATCAGCCATGGCCGGCGAATAGGTGACATCGCCCAGCAGATCACGGAAATTTCCGAAGGCATTTTTGGACAAGATGTCCATATAATAGGCGCTGGCGACCGGCGTCTCGTTGATTTGCACATCTGAGATCACGAAAATCTGAGAAAGGGCATAGGTCATCCGCAGGCGCAGATGATCATTGCCTTCAAACAAGGCTTTCCAGAAGGTGTCAGAGGCCTTGCCGAAATCGACGTCACCAGTTGAATTGAATTCAGCTATAATAGGCTGCAGAAGATCTGTTCTTGGACGATCAAATTCGCGGGTCATCCAGGATGCGGCATCCCCGCTGACCATGGTGTCGAGCATTTGCGGATTGCCGCCAAACCCAGCTTGAATAAGAAACCGGGCAGCTTCGGCTTTGGTTTCAAATTCGGTGTCGAATTTCTGCACGGGCGGCGGCGGCGTTGATCCACCGCTACCACCGCCTGTTGGAGGCGTCGTAGGTGCGGACGTCCCGCTATCACCGCCACAGGCGGACAATGTTAAAGCGCAGGCGACAGCGCCAGTCAAAAGCCAGGTTTTTATGGGCACCCCATCTCTCTCCATTTTTCTTGTCTTTTATAATTGAGACAATTGTGGCGGAAACGGGGCGGTTATTTCAAAACCTCATGACGATTCGATTAAATATTGGTATGAATAAAGTATTGAAATCCACCGCTCACGAAACTGTGTCCCCGTGTTAGAACATCGTGCATTCGGAAGTTGATTTAGTTTGTTATTTAGGCCGCATCCTAACAACTATTTTTAGAGCAAACTTATGAATACCAAGACATTATTTGTGAGCGCCGCCGTTGCGCTGTCATTTTCCGCAACCCCCGCGATGGCCCAATTCGGCAGCGGCACGTCTTATGACAAACCCCGCTCCACTTCCCCATCTAAAAAGAAAAAGAAGAAGCAGGACAACATGAAGCGCCTGGAAGAGGCCAAGAAAAAACAAGAAGCCCTTGAGCAGGAGATGAAAGCCAAAGAACAAATGGCACAGCAAACGACCGATGAAATGAAACAGCAAGAGATGAAATCCTATGGTTCCGGGACGCCAGAGGATGCTGAGATGAAAAAAGATGAGATGAAATCTTACGGCTCGGGAACAACCGATGGCGCCATGCAGAAAGAAGATGAAATGAAGTCTTACGGCTCCGGTGACGGCATGATGAAAAAAGAGGACGCCATGATGAAAAAGGATGAAATGAAATCCTATGGTTCCGGTGCCGGAAAGCCAACCAATTGCCCCTCCGGCACAACGCCGCAAATGGACGGAACGTGCTTGCTTACCAGCGGATCCCTGCCTATCAACTAGCCCATGAACTCGAAGGGCTTGCTTTATATTGGGGTTGCGCTCATCGGCGCAGCCCTTTTTGCGATCCGGTATATCTCGCCGGAATTTCGCTTGGGGACAACAACCGAGGATCATCCGTGGATGTTGTTTGCGGGTTTGTTGATCGGGGCGAACTTGATCTGGTTGTTCTTTATTCCCGTCATCAGTTCCGGTCAGTCACCTCTGTCACGTCGAGCGATGCCCGTAAAACCCTATGTCTGGACGCTTTTGCTCATCAGTCTTTTATACCGGACCCTGTTTTTTGGCTCGACGCCCGTTTATGAAGATGACTGGAACCGCTATCTCTGGGACGGTGCGGTTATTTTGCAGGGGGAGAACCCCTATGCCCATAGCCCAACCGAGGTCATCGAAAATTCCGACCTTCGTCATTTGCGGGACTATGCCGAAGCGCGGGAAAACCGGGACGGCGGAAATATTTTAAAGCGCATCAATAACAAAAATCTCACAACCATCTACCCGCCGGTTGCGCAAAGTGCCTTTGCCGGCGCCGCTGTCCTCGCGCCGCTCAATCTTGACGCCCTAAGATTTGTCTATCTGGTCATCGACGCGCTTACGCTGTTTTTGTTGATCAAGACCTTGCCCCATTATGGGCGTTCACCAGACTGGGCGTTACTCTATGGTTTTTCTCCGCTGCTCATCTATTCGGGCTTTAATGCGGCGCATATGGATATATTGCTGCCGCCTTTTATCCTTCTGGCGCTTTTATGGGTGCGATATCGACCATCGCTCGCCGGCATCGCATTATCGGCGGCGGCGGCTGTTAAAATATGGCCGCTGATTTTAGCCCCGGCCCTGTTTCGCTCCCATTTACGCACACCCTCCGTTTACCTGTTTTGCGCCGGTCTTATCACGGTCCTAAGCGGATTATTGCTGTTGCCCATGTTACGGGAATTGGGCGGAGATAGTGGCTTGCAAGTCTATTCAGAGTTTTGGCGTCGCAGTAGTTTTATTTTCCCCCATTTGGAAAATACCCTGGGTTTATTTCAAGACAATCCTGGACGCATCGCCCGCCTGGTGGTGGCAGCGCTCGTGACGGGAGTCGCGCTTTGGTATGGATTTGGCTCCCGTTTTGACAATCACAATGATCTGCCCGCCCGTTTGATGATCATTACATTGGTGCTTTTATTGCTCTCGCCAACTGGGTTTCCCTGGTACGCCATCTGGTTCATTGTTTTTCTGCCGTTTGCGCCCTCTTACGGGGCCGCTCTGCTCTGTGTGTTGGTACCGCTATATTATGTGCGCTATGCTTTGGGGGAGGCGGATCATTACCATATTTATACCAACTATCTGATACCGCTGCAATTTGGTCTGCCCATGCTCATATTGTTGGCCGAGCTGGGGATGCGGCGTCGTTATGCCTAAAGTCAAAGTCGTCATCCCGGCCCGCAATGAAGAGCAGGCTCTGGGCAAAGTCTTGTCGGAAATCCCGCCTGGGATCGCGCAGGTCGTGGTGGCCGATAATGGCTCCACGGACGGGACAGCCCAAGTGGCACGGCAGCATGGGGCGACGGTCGTCCATGTGCCAGAGCCGGGTTATGGGCGGGCCTGTCTGGCCGGGATTGAGGCCTGCGGCGAGTGCGATATTATCGTCTTTCTAGATGGAGATGCGTCCGATTATCCGGCGGAAATGACACAGCTCATAGGGCCCATTGCCGACGGTGATGTAGATTGTGTTATCGGATCCCGGGTTCTAGGGCAGCGGGAAAAAGGCGCGCTAACCCCGCAACAGCGTTTTGGAAATGCGCTTGCCTGCGCGCTCATGAAACTGTTCTGGAAAAGCCAGTTTACGGATCTGGGTCCATTTCGCGCCATTCGAAAGTCATCTCTGGACGCTCTCAATATGCAAGCGCCCACATTTGGCTGGACCGTAGAGATGCAGGTGCGGGTGCTCAAACAAAAAATTCCTTATGCCGAAATCCCGGTCAATTACCGCAAGCGTATCGGCACATCGAAAATCTCCGGCACGGTCAAAGGTGTCGTGCTTGCGGGGTATTATATACTGGGCACGATTTTCCTTGAGGCGTTAAGGGGCAAACCCAAGGCCGGCGAGGATTAGTTCCAAAAGCTACAATGGCCAAGTTCCCGGATCTTGTCGGACAGATCTTTCTCTGCTTGTTCGGCCTGTTTGCGGGTGCGCATGGGGTTAAAGGGTGCATAAAATTGTGGCGCCAGGAACAGCCCAAACCGCCGTACATATTTATTGGACCGGCTCTTGGTGATGGTCTTGCGCAAGCGGCAGATACATTTGAAAGCCCTAAAATCGCCGTGGCAATTTTTATGCTGCTCAAATCGGCATTCCGGTGAGTGCACAGTCTGGCCCACATAGTAATACTCACACCCGTCATGGAGCGGATAGTCCCAATCCATATGCCAATTCTGATCCCGAAAGGCCCGCGGGGGCGTATCGCCCATGGCGTCCCGGTCAAGGCGAATGGCGTAGACAAAATACGGCATGAATACGGGTTAGCGGGAATGTGCTAATAGGGGGTTTATCGGCCGAGAGGATTTTCTGTCTCTTAAGCGGGTCAATCTTGGCTGGACTCTTCTCTTCCTTCGCCCCCCCCATTAAACTTATATTAGAGGACAGGCCTGACTTTACAGCAAGTTGTTTAGATTTCTATGGTCCGACCTGAGAGAGGCGGCGTGGCAGGATTATTATCACTATTTTCATTGGGGACGCGAAAGCTCATGATCGCCCAGAATTCAGAGTTCTACAAAGGGCGTTTTGAGCTTAGGCAATATTGCGGGAACTTTGAGGCTGCCCTCCACGGTTTTTTGTCGGACTTTGAAATTCGCGGATTTGAAATTGGGCGCGTGTCTGTTTTCGAAGTGCCCATTGGGGCAGAAATCGAGTTTAAGGCGCAAGGGAGCGCTAGCCCATATCACACTTTTGTTGTTAATATGCGCCGCACACCTTTTTCAAACCGTCATCAGTTCAATTTCAATGTGAGGTGCTTGATACCCATGGCTGAAACCGCCGCGAACGAGATCGCTAATGCCTTAGAGCTTGCCTTGCTGGACTGTTCGCACACGAAAAACCTATCGCGCGGAGTTGGAGCTTTGTGAGTCAGAGCCCGGCAACTCTCATAGCCCGAAATACGTCATCTCAGGAATTCATCGATTTCTGCAATGCGCGACATATTGATGTTGTCGCCATCTCCAAACGGTATGGCAAGCCCCTATTGCCGGGGCCGGGTGTGCATTTTGAAGACTTCAACATAATGTGCGATTTCTATGAAGCGCTGGCTCGCGACGGCCAGAGCGAACATTTTGGCATTGACTGGGCGCTGGCTCAAAATGACGATTTCAAACATGCTGGACCGGTCATGTTTTTAGCCAATAGGGTCCGCTCCTGGCGTAGCTTTATTCCAATCGGTCTCGATTATATCAACAAGTTCACCACGGGTTTTCGATATTCGGTGACTGAAAAACCACAAGACGGTGTTTACGTTATAGAATGCGTCGTCCACCCCTTAGCCCGGCCCTGCAAACAACTGCTAGAGCATCACTTCGCCACCCTGTCTCAAATGTGTTATCGGGCCATTCCAGACATGGTTTTTCATGAGATTTCGTTTCAGCATAGCGGCAATGCCAAGAGCCCGATTTTGGACACCGCTTTTCGATGTCCGGTGCAATTCAACGCCGATGCCAACCGTATGACCGCCGATCTCAGCATTCTCGATATCGCTCCGTCTAAATCTGCCAAAGTCATTCGAAGGGGCCTCAATGCTTATCTGGATTTTCAGCTGCGCCGGGTCAAAAAAGAGCATTCCAATATGACGGCCCTCGTCTCTAGTTCTATTCCGGGCCTGCTGGGAGGCCGGCAGGTCAGTCTTAAACAGATTGCTGATGCCTTGGAAATTAATCCGAAAAAGCTACAAAGATTACTGGCGGAGGAAAATACAAGCTTTTCGGAAATCTTGGACATGACGCGGCGAACAATGGCCGTTCGCTATTTGTCGGAAACGGACATGACCCTTAATCACATCGCGCAGCTTCTTGATTATGCCAGTCAAGAAACACTCATTCAGGCTTTTCATCGCTGGCATGGCATGACGCCATCTGAGTTTCGCGCATCAGCGCAAAGTATAGGCGCGCAAAATAGCGGGCCACATAATAACAGGCCGCAAGGATGAAGGGACGCCGAACGCCAGAAACCCTCCGCGCCAGCGCCAAAGCCTATCGAAAGCGCGGAACCCCAATCAGCATGAAAGCGGCCAAAGAGCTAGAAAAACGGGCAAATAAAATGGAACAAAAAAGCGCTATTGGAATGAAGGGTTAATCCCAACCTCTTATTGAGATATGGGGAAAACAACTATCTTCTGACCCAAGAAAGACACTAGCGTGAAGACAATCGTTGCAAGAACTTGGGCAACAAATTCCGATATCTTAAAAATTTCGACGCTTAAAAATAAAGTCGCCAAATTACAGGCATATGCAAAAGCTAGACATAAGACAAAGAGAACAACTCGGTTCTCTGGTGATGATCTGACAAATACCCAATTCTTACCTAGGCGATAGCCCATAATCATACCGACCCCGTAACCTAATATATTTGCAACAATGTAATGAGCGCCAAAGGCCATAGCGGCAAAAATAATGCCGAGCCCAACGGCTGTTTTGATGAGGCCTACGAGGCCGAAACGGATAAATTGCCGCAAAGTTTTTGTCGTGTTGATCGTCACGGCGTCGCGCCAACATATTTATAGATCGCGGAAAGCTCATTCTTGTCAATTAACGTCCAATCCGGCCCAGGTTTTTGAGCATTCAGGTTTAACGCCCAAAGGTAGTCGAAGCCGTTCTCCGGGATTGCCGCTGCCGCTGTCGCAAGCGCTGGGTAGTCAAACCCTAGAAGCCATTTATAAGTTTGCTCTACGTCGTCAATCATAAGCAGCGCCAGAATGAAGATGACCGGTACTAGGCGCATGTCTGCAAAGGCTGATCCTAAAAGGGTGCTTGGCATAATAAAATATATCAGGCAACAAATGACGAGTGCCAAAGCCATCGTCTTATCAATTTTGAATTTCGTGTTGCGGATTGCAAAAACGACTATGCCTATGACGACCAGTATCGCCATAATATCCCAAACCGCCCAACGATCCCGAACAGCCATGAAGATAAAAGCCAGTTTTCGGATAAAGCTCTTATAGACGAACATGTTTTCACTGGAGTCATATGAGCCAGAAAGAAAAAAGTAGTAGGCAACAAAAGGGAGGGTCAAGATCAAACAACTTTTCGTCGTTGCCCAGAATGCGTGCATCCACGATTCTTTTGTCTCGATGTTTTTAACCAATGTGTCTGATCCGATTAGAATGCACATAATCGCCCATCCGTAGATATGACAGACAAATAGCACAGAGCTTAGCAGTGAAAAGGTGACCAATCTTATGACGGGGGTTTTGTGCAGTTTTCGCCAAGTAACAATGCCCCAAATGCTAATCCCAAAGAAAGCGAATAATTCAAAAAGCCATAATTAAAAGCATAATGATACAAAAAGGGAATGGCCATAACGGCGCCGAATTTCACCGATCCATACTGGCTTTTACTAACCCATAAAATACTGGCCGCGCAGATAGCTTGGCTAAGAATAACGAGAAGTTTTGTGGCCGGTTCAACCCCTAATATTGGCCCCAAAATTTGCATCAAAATATCGTAACCAAGATTGGGGATGATCGTCCATTCAAAGCTATACCACGATGCAAGGATATCAATTTTCGAGCTATTGATCTGAACATGGTACCGGCCAATATGACCAAAGACATCCGTATAAGGCGGGACGGCAGGATAGATTAATGGTAGGCAGGCAAGCGTCAGGCAAAAAAGCCATAAACCAATCTGCGACGTGACCGCACTCTCAGTTTCTGGGCCTTTTGAAAAAAGCGGCTTCATAATAAACATGCTTCATGTTATCGATCCCTTAGTCGGGAACCGTTTTTTATTTTCCACAATAAACTCTACTTGTATACTCTGCTTCCAAATTGCTTCCAGCCTAGAATGAGC
>CALDSY010000112.1 GCA_937924355.1 uncultured Caulobacterales bacterium | reverse complement strand
TACCAGAGTCAGAACCACGGCAAACAGCGCCAGTCCCAATAATACGTATAAGATGTAAATCATGTTTGTCTCCGGTCTCTGTCTATCGCGAATATTCGGGCTTGGCGATATCTATATTGTCTCAGGCCTCTATTTCCCAGGATGACCTAAGTGGGCGTCATGGCGCGTCCCAGATAGGTATACAGCTCCGGGAGCAAGGCTGGATCACCGACTGCGACGACCTGACCGCCATCGACGCAAGATCCGCCGTGCCAATTGGTGATTTTGCCGCCTGCGCCCTCAATGATGGGGATTAAAGCGCGAACGTCACAGGGCTTCAGGCTGGATTCGATTGCGATATCCATGCGTCCCTCGGCTGTTAGCCCATAAGCCAGGGCATCAAGTCCCAAGCGGGCAAAACGTGTGGCTGATCGTATGATGTTATAGGCGGCAAATTCACCCGCATTGAACATGGCCATGGGCTCCGTACATGCCAGAACGGCCTCATTGAGTGTCGCGCAGGACCGGGTGACTATGTCTGACGTTCCGGTCTTATCCTCCCGCCAAGCATGCCCCGGTTCGCCCCAATAGCTGGTGTCCAGCGCTGGCAAATCAATCAGGCCCAAAATGGGCCGTCCCAAATATCCAACCGCGATCAATGTACTCCAGACCGGGACACCTGCGATAAAGGCGCGGGTTCCGTCTATGGGGTCAAGGGTCCAAAGCCAATCCGATGTGCCGTCCACATCATCAAATTCTTCACCCGTAATGGCGTCGTCAGGAAAGGTTTGGGTGATGATCTCCCGAAGTGCCTGTTCAGCATCTTTATCCGCTTGGGTAACGGGATCATATCCGGAGCTGGCTTTGTTTTCTGCTTCGATGGGAGACCGGAAAAGGGGCAGGGTGATTTCGCGGGCCCGGGCCTGCAGGTCCCGTATCAGCGAAAGTCGATCCAGGATATCATTGGAGTATTCACGCATAAGGGCCACTTAACAGCGGCCCTTACGAAAGTCACGGAATTTGACGCGTGTCGCTTAAGTGACAACCAGCCTTAGATTATGTTCCGGATTATTAGGATCGTTCTGCAGCGACTTGGCCAGATCCAGTAAATGTTTTCTTGGACCCTCATCCATCGAGTAATAGGCGCGGACCAGATCCATAGTTTCCTTTTTGGACAAAACATCCGGCGCAATAAACTCCGGTGCATCCTGGAGCGAATCCTGTTTTGACAGGCCTTCGTAAAAATATTGAATCGGAACAGACAGAGCTTCAGCCAGTTCAAACAGACGGGCAGCGCTAATTCTATTGGCACCACACTCATACTTTTGGATCTGCTGGAAACGGATACCAACCATTTCCCCGAGTGATTGCTGTGTTAGCCCTAGAAGGCGTCTGCGCCGACGCAGCCTTTTGCCAACGTGATAATCAATTTCACCGGTCATTCGGTATTCCTTTCAGTTCCGATTTATTTTCTTTTTCTCGGAATAAGAGAGCAATTCCCGTGCCAGATGCATTAAGGGTTGTTCGCGCAAAAATAGACGAAAAACATCTCATTCGTGTTCTTTTTGAGTGAAAATTGGGGGGATTGTCTCAATACAACGACAAATTAACCCTAGAGTGACCTATTATGAGGCATTCGGGCCTTGGCGTTCACCTGAACCTTGAAAAACCACCGAGCCGTTCCCACATACAGACTCCCCTGATGAGTATCAGGTTTTCCTCCCCCTTCACTTGGCCGTAGTTTCTACGGCCATTTTTCTTATTCTGCGGCGATGGGCAGGTTCCCTGACATATCGACGGCCTTTGGCAGCATGTCACGGCATATTGAATGCAGATCCTCAGCAAGGCGCGCATAGCCCGCCTTGCGGTGGAATGTAACGGGGTTGAGATAAATGTCGCGGTTCATCTCAATCTGAATGACCTCTACATTGTTCTCGGGTTGTCCGTAATTGGAGGTCACAAATCCCCCGGCATAAGGGTAGTTTCTGACGGTGTTATAGCCTTTGGCTTGAAATAGGTCTTCAAGACGAGCCATGGTTTCCGGGCGACAGGAGGTTCTGTGCCGGTCTCCAAGCACAATATCAGGACGGCGCTGCCCCATGAGCGTAAAACCCGGCATGGAATGGCAATCCAGCAACAATGCCTTGCCGAATTTGGCGCGTGTCGACAGGATCAAATCGGCCAAAGCCGCGTGATAGGGTTCATAAAGCAAACGAATTCGTGCCTGTACGTCAGCAGCTTTTGGAACCTTTTTGTAGATTGGGAGGTTTTCTGCGATAATCGTCGGTACAACCCCCAAGCCCATTTCCGCTCTTGGAGTTGAGGTCAGGTTGGCGGCCTTTAACCAATTTGCGGGTAATTCGCCCCGGTCTCGATTGACATCTACGAAACAGCGGGGAAACCGCGCGGTCAGTAATGGTACATCCAAAAATCGGGCAAATCCCAACATTTCATCAATAAAGGCGTCTTCATTTTGGCGCAGGGTTTGCGCCGAAAGAGCTGAGTTCTCCAAAAATGCCTTGGGATAAACCCGCCCCGAATGCGGCGATGCCAAGATGATCGGGCCCGCTTGATGCTTGGGTTGAAAAACGCTGATAGGCGGGTCGAATTCTGCCAGAGATTCAGCTTCGAGATTTCGGCGTCGTCTAATCATGAATTCGCCTCGAAGTTAACCTCTCATTTAGAGAACAATCAGACTTATTTAATGTCTTTTTGGTAGTCCAAAAGGAATTGGTGTTCAGAATGAATGACTGTCCGAAAAATGGCCTCATGGGAATTCTATAGGCCAGCACAAAGGAAAGAGTCTAGGGTTTCGAAACTCCGAAACGAAAAAAAGAAAAGGTTGGGGGTGTAATGGCGACGATTTTATACGCAGAAGACGACGACAGCATGCGCCGCTTCTTTGAAAAGGCGCTCGAAAAAGCTGGCCATCATGTTATTGCTTGTTCCGATGGCGAACGGGCCTTGCGGGCTTTAAAGTTTGCGGATGGAGCTTTTGATTTGCTCCTCACAGATATCATGATGCCGGGTATTGACGGGATCGAATTGGCCAAACAGGCTGAAGTGATCGCGCCAGGGATCAAAATCATGTTCATTACAGGATTTGCCGCTGTCGCTATGAACGACCCGAAATCGGTTGACAATACAGTGCTATCCAAGCCTGTGCATCTGCGCCAATTGGTTGATGAAGTCGACAAACTTCTGGCGGCTTAGCCAGCCGGCAAAGACTGCCGAAATTTAGAAATTCTCTCTTGATTAGCAGGGGGCGCAGATATATACGCGCCCATTCCTGCTTACGGATGGTTTGAAACGGGCGATTAGCTCAGCGGGAGAGCACTACATTGACATTGTAGGGGTCACTGGTTCAATCCCAGTATCGCCCACCATCCTCTAATTTTGATAATCCAGCCTTTCTAAATTAGATTGTCTTCAGAAATCCATTCATTGTTCCCGCTGAAATAAAAGCCTTCGACGTTGCGTACGGTGTCAATGCCCCAGACATCATGTTCGACCTGATATGATCCGTCACCATTTTGAGTGATTGTATAATCATCCCGTTCGCCATCATAGTTGACCTGGTCAAACCCGCCACGGCCATTGATAGTATCGTTGCCAACACCGCCGTAGAAGAATTCGTCCTGGGCGTTTCCATTCATGATATCGTTACCGGGAGTCCCGTTTAGAACGCCATCAGCGTCCATGCGGAATGCTGGAAGTCCTTCGGTAGCTGCGATGGCTTCAGCAACCGTCATTGACTCGCCCGAACGACCGAACAGGATCATGTCAATGCCTTCGACGGTTTTGATGCCCCACATGGCATGGGACATGGTTGCGGTCCCATTGGCATTCTGAGTGATCGTCCATTCAACAACGTCGCCATCAACATTAAGCGTATCATTATTGCTGCGGCCTGAAATCGTATCATTCCCGCGAAGAGAATAGAACGTCGTTGCAGTCGTATCTCCGACAAGCGCGTTATTACCGTTAGTGCCAGTGTAAACGCCATTTACCAGTGTCCCGCCACTAGGACCCGTAGAGGCCGCCAATGCATCGGCCATGGCATACCAGCCAGCTTCGCCCTGAAACCAGAGTCCATCAATGTCAGTCAATGTGTCCGTGCCGCGTGTTGGATGGTCTACGGTTACAGAGCCGTCGGGGTTCTGCGTGATTGAATAATCGCTTAGGCGTCCGGCATAGTCGACCTGATTATAGGCGCCGCCATTCCCGTCGATCGTATCGTTTCCGCGAGATCCGACAAACACATCGTTTCCGGCTGTACCGGTCAGCGTGTCATTTCCGTTGGTCGGTGTATTCCCCGTATTACCACCACCGGCAGCGAGCGCGTCGACCATGGAATACCAAGCCCCTTCGCCCTGAAACCACAAACCGTCAATATCCGTTAGCGTATCGGTCCCGCGTGTCGGATGGGCAACTGTCACACTGCCATCGGCATTCTGGGTAAAGGTGTAATCTGCGAGCCGACCCGCAAAATCCACCTGATTATAAGCGCCGCCATTGCCATCAATGATGGTGTCGCCATTTAGATCGGTAAAAGTGTTATTTGTATTGGTACCGGTGAGGGTATTCCCCGTTCCACCGCCCGCCTGGGCAACGGCATCGTCTGCGCTATACCACGCTGTTTCGCCTTGAAACCAAAAGCCCTCAATACTTGTGAGGGTATCCGTACCGAGTGTCGGATGCTCAACGGTTATTGTCCCATTTGCATTACGGGTAATTGTGTAGTCGGATAATTGACCGGGGTAATCGACCTGGTCGTACTCGCTATCTAGCCCCCGGTAATTTGTTACGCCCGGTGTTTTAATGAAAACGGCCATTCTTGCCTCTGTTCAAAAGTGATAATTCACTAAAACAGTTGCAAGAATGACGCCAAATTCGCCTTACTGGATAACTTTGTTAGACGAGGTCTGTAACAGCGATCCACTCATTATTGCCATTGAAATAGAGGCCTTCCACATCGGTAAATGTGTCTGTTCCCCAGACTTCATGGGCAATCGTATAAGAGCCGTCGGCATTTTGCGTAATGTCATATTCATTGCGCGTGCCGTCATAGTTCAGTTGGTCAAATCCATCGCGTCCATCATAGCTATCGTCGCCAACACCACCATAGAACATATCTGTTTGATTGGAGCCGGTCATGACATCATCCCCGGCCGTGCCATTGATAACGCCGTCGCCGTCAACTCGGAAAGTCGGCAGGCCATCGGTTGCGGCGATGGCTTCGGCAACTGTCATGGTTGTTCCTGAACGCATAAATGTGAGCTGCTCGACACCGGTGATTGTGTTTTCGCCCCAGGTCGCATGGGACAGGGTTATGGATCCGTCATTGTTCTGCGTAAACGTCCATTCGATCGCGTCGCCGTCAAGGCGTAATGTATCCTGGCCACCATTGCCATCGATACTGTCTGTACCCATACCAACATAAAATGTTTCTGCGTTATCGCTGCCTGTTAGGTTGTCTGCACCGTTTGTTCCTGAGTAGATACCATTGACCATAGTCCCGCCCGACAGGGTGTTTACAGCATCTACGGGTTCGTTGGTTACAGGTTCCTCAATAACGGGCTCCTCAACCACGGGCTCTTCCACGATAGGTTCGTTGTTATTTCTGTCAGGCCGGTTCCCGCGTCCGTTTCCGCGTCCGTTACCGCCGCCTCCATCATCGGTTGGTGTTTCCGCGACCGGCTCTTCGACGACCGGTGCCTCTACAACAGGTTCTTCGACAACCGGTTCTTCGACAACAGGTTCCTCCACGACGGGTTCTTCAATCACCGGCTCCTGTATGACGGGTTCCTCTGTAACGGTTCCGGGGATGGTCCCTTCCGCGATCCGTAGGGCATCAGCCATGGAGTACCAAGCGGCTTCGCCCGTAAACCAGAAACCATCAATATCCGTTAATGTGTCTGTTCCCAATTGCGGGTGGAATACAGTGACAGATCCGTCTGCGTTTTGGCGGAAGACGTAATCGGCGAGGGCCCCGTCATAATTGACCTGATTATAGGCGCCGCCATTGCCATCCATCGTATCATTTCCGTCACTACCCAAGAAAACATTATCGATATTGGTTCCGCTAAGGTCATCATTTCCGTTGGTACCAACGATAGTGGGATCTGGCGGTAGGTCACCACCACCGGCCAATGCGATCGCATCGTCCACAGAATACCAGCTCGCATCGCCAATGAACCAAAAACCTTCAATGCTTGTTAATGTATCCGTTCCCAGTTCCGGATGAGAAACAGTTAGCGTCCCGTCCGCGTTTTGAGTGATGTCATAATCCGAGACGCTGCCCGGATAATCGACCTGATCATACTCGGCATTTGTGCCAAGATAGGTCTGGTTGCCCCGTGCTTTAATAAATACGGCCATTTTCTGTATCCTTTTAGATCAATTTCCCACTATTCCCCTCAAATCATGCAATTTTCCCGCCAAATACGCCTAAGGGGGGAATTCCATTTATCTGCCGTTCATAAAAAAAGGCCGGGATAATCCCGGCCAGTTGACGTGTCGAAGTTGTTTAAGTTTTGGTTAGCCAAAGAACCCATTGATATTGATGAATTCATTGGCACCGTTGAAGAACAAGCCTTCCATATTGACCACGGTATCGGTTCCCCAGATATCGCTGACCAGTGTGACCGATCCGTCGGCGTTCTGGAAGATGTTGTAGTCAGCAATGAAGCCGTCAAATGTAGCCTGGTCGAACCCGGCACCACCGTCCATGAAGTCACTACCGACGCCACCGTAGAAGGTTTGCGCTCCGGCATCGCCGACCATAACGTCATCAAACGGTGTTCCGTTGATTTGGCCGTCCGCGTCTAGACGGAAAGCCGGCAGGCCAGCTGTTGATGCAATAGCGTCAGCCACTGACAATGTCTGCTGTGAGCGTGAGAAGATGATATTCTCGATACCAGAGATGGTGTTCACACCCCAAGTCGCATGCTGCATGCTGACTGTGCCGTCACCATTGTTAAAGAACGTCCATTCGATTAGGTCGCCATCAACAATCAGTAGGTCGTTATTGGAGTTACCAACGACGCTGTCGCCAATGCCCATGCCCAGGTAAAAGCTTGTAGCTTCCGCACCACCGACAAGAGCATCTACACCATTCGTACCCGTTAGAACGCCGTTCTGGAAGGTGCCGCCCGATGGTCCGGTTGGAGCCGGGGTAGGGGCTGGTGTTGGCGCAGGAGTCGGCGCTGGCGTCGGCGCTGGCGTCGGAGCCGGAGTAGGCGCTGGGGCCGGAGCTGGCGCTGGCGCTGGAGTGCCGCCACCTGCAAGCGCAAGAGCATCTGCCATAGAATACCATTGACCTTCACCCTCAAACCAGAAGGCATCAATGTCGACAAGCGTATCTGTTCCGGATGCTGCACCGCTAACAGTCACGCTGCCATCGGCATTTTGGGTCATTGAAACGTCATTGATGCTACCGAAATAATTGGCCTGGTTATAAGCACCACCATTGCCGTCAATGAAGTCGTTTCCGGCACCGCCAAAGAACACATTATCTACGTTGGCACCGATCATAGTGTCATTGCCGTCTGTACCGATCTGGAAAGGATCAGCGCTAGGTGGCGTAGGCGTAGGTGTTGGCGTTGGTGTCGGTTCAACAGGTGTCGGTTCAACAGGTGTTGGTTGAACGGGCGTTGGGGCGACAGGTCCACCTGTCCCTGCGTCAACGCCGACTAAGCCAAGTGCGTCATTCAGTGAATACCACTGCGCATCACCGCCAAACCAGAATCCGTCAATGTCTTCAATCGTGTCGGTTCCATATTCAGGATGAACAACACTGATCGTACCATTTGTATTCTGATATATAGTGTATTCGTAAATGCTGCCATCAAAGTTGACCTGATTGTAGTCCCCGCCATTACCATTGATATAGTCATCGCCGTTACCGGAGTAGAATTGGTCGTTATTATTGGAACCGAAAAGATCATCATTACCATCAGTACCAAAAATAACGTCTGGATTAACCGGGTCGACCGGCGTTACAGGAGTTGGAGTTGGAGCTGGGGATTGAGCCAAGGCGTCATCCATAGAAATCCAGGTGCTGGAACCCAGGAACCAAAAGCCTTCAATACTGTGAAGTGTATCTGTCCCAAACTGTGCGTGAGACACTGTGACAGAGCCGTCACCGTTCTGTGTAAAAGTATAATCTGACAAAACACCTTCATAATCAACTTGATCATAAACATTGTTTTGGCCTCGGAACGTAGAATTGCCGTTCCCCCACTTGGTAAATACAGCCATTGTTATCTCCTCGAAAAAAAAACTGTTGTTGAAGAGAAAGCAATGGGCGTGCCAACCGTGAGAGGCGAATTAACCATATTTCTTCATAGACTATAGTTAAATTGCGCGGATTCTCGTAACAAGCGAGGTCAAAACTCCCCTGAGACGAGTAAACTTCATTAATAAAAAATCTGAATGTTTCATTCTGGGATTTACCAAACGTTATCTAAACTTGTGTAGGCCTGTCTCAAAATAAAACTATAACATATTAGGTGATACAGGTGGCAGAGAATCGTTCAAACGATCGTGCCGAACGTCGAGCAGGTCTTGTTTACAAGGCCCGGCGATTGGTGAAAAAAGACTTGAGAGGCGTGGCTGCCTTCAGCTTAGTCATTAATATACTGATGCTGACAGGCCCGATTTATATGTTGCAGGTCTATGACCGCATCCTGACCTCCCGCAGCATGGTGACGCTCATTGCGATTACCATCCTTATGATTGGGTTGTTTGTCGCCATGGGTATCATGGAGATGTACCGCTCTAAAGTTCTAGCAAGAACGGGGCTGAAGTTTGAGCAGACCATGGGGCCTTCAACTCTGCGATTATGGTTGTTGCGAGGGCATAATTTCCCCAAAGGCATGCCATCGCCCATGAGAGATGTTGCAACCATCCGGAGATTTCTGTCCGGATCCGCGCCAGGCTCATTCTTTGATATCCCGTGGACGCCGATTTACCTGGCCATTATTTTTATGCTGCACCCTTTATTAGGGGCTTTAGGGGCGGTCGGGGCCGTCATCCTGATCGTTGTCTCTATATTCAACGACCGCGCTGTTCGTAAAAACGCGAAAAATGTGGCCGGACTAACGGCTGAACAAGAAGTTCTGACCCATCAGGGCCATGAGGGCTATGAAACGGTGTTGTCCATGGGTATGCGACCTCAAATCGTCGATAAATGGACAGAATTGTCAGGTCGCGAGCAAAGGGAAATCCTGAAGGTCTCTGATGCCACAGGTGCGGCGCTCGCTTTTTCCAAGTCCTTCCGAATGATTATTCAGTCGGCAATTCTGGGTTTGGGCGCGGCGCTTGCTTTACAACAAATCGTTAGTCCAGGGGCGATGATTGCCGCGTCAATACTATTAGGGCGTGCCTTGGCACCTGTCCAAACCGTGCTTGGGCAGTGGCAACAGTTTAAAGGCACCACGCAAGCCTATCGCCGCCTGTCAAAATTCCATGAAATGACGGCAGAAACCGCCACAGGCACAAACCTACCGCGGCCGCAAGGACATTTAACTGTCGAACAGGTCGTCGCCGCACCGCCCGGCGTCAAGAAAACTGTACTTAACGGTATCAACTTCAATCTCGCCCCCGGTCACTCTATGGCTGTCATCGGGCCAAGTGCATCCGGTAAATCGTCATTAGCGAAACTCCTCGTTGGGTTATGGATGCCAGTGGCCGGTAAGGTCCGCTTGGACGGTGCCACTCTGGATCAGTGGGATAAAGATCTCTTAGGACAGTATGTTGGCTACCTGCCACAGGAAGTGACACTCTTCTCGGGTACAATCGGTCAGAATATTGCCCGCTTTTCACCGGCTGCAACAGAAGAAGGTATCATAGCTGCCGCCCAAGAAGCCGGCATTCATGAGCTTATTCTGCGTTTGCCGGGTGGCTATGATATGCCCATTACAGGGGGCAGCCTGTCAGGCGGACAAAAACAATTGATTGGTTTGGCCCGCGCACTATATGGCCGTCCGAGCCTGGTGGTTCTGGATGAACCCAATTCTAATCTCGATAATAATGGCGAAAAAGTCCTGAAGGACGCGATCGTCCGGATCAAAGCCCGGGGCGGAAGTGTGGTTGTCATAGCACACCGCGCTGGCGTCTTGAACGCGGTCGATTACCTCTTAGTCCTCGAAGAGGGCAAGCAGGTTGCCTTTGGCTTGCGTCAAGGTGTCTACAAATTCCTGAATGCCCGCAAAAACGCCGCGGCACAACGCGGCGGAAGTCTGCCCATGGCAGCGGGCCAAGCACCGCAAGCGGCTGAACCCCGTCGCGTTCCTTTGCGTCCTATGACACAGGCCCAAGCCAGTCAGCTACAACAAGCCCAATCCGTACAACAGGTTCCGTCTCAACCCAATACGTCGAACGTCGGAGGAGCTGCCTGATGACACAGCAATATCCAGAATTCGCTCAACAGCTCACTAAAACGGGCCGTTACATGCGCGCCGGTGTATTCATGATGGCGGTCCTCGGCATAGGTGTCGTTGGTTGGTCTATGGCCTTCAAAATCCAGAACGGCATTATCGCGCCCGGCACCGTGATTATCGAAGGCGAAACCAAGACGATCCAACATCTTGAAGGTGGGACGATCCGGCAGGTTCATGTGCGCGATGGTGACATTGTCAGCATTGGTGATCCACTCGTCACACTTGATACGACGGTCTTGTCATCTAATCAGGCACAATGGACCCGGCAAAGGCTCGACCTTTTGGGGCAGGTTGCGCGTCTTGAGGCCGAAAAGAACGATCAGGCTCGCATCTCTTTTCCCAAAGCCCTGCTGGGCAGTGGTCCCGATGTGCAATCCATTGTTTCTAACCAAAACTCAATCTTTGAGGCACGCCGGGCCGTTATCGGCGCAACACAGTCTCAGATTAACGAACGCCGTTTGCAATATGACAGTCAGAAGCAAAGCCTGTCACAACAAGCCGGAGCACAGCAGGATCAGTTACGCATTCTTGAGGATGAGCTGGGCCGATTGCGTCGTGGCTTGGAGCAAGGCGTTGTCGCCCGTGTCCAATATGATGCCAAAGATCGCGAGCGGATTACAATTCAAGGTCAAATCGCGACCATGAACACAGAAATCGCCCGCATCGACAATCAAATCCGGGAGACCTATTCCAGCTTTGAGCAAAGTATGCAGGAGCGCGAAGAGCGAATTTTCCAGGAGCTACGGGAAGCGCGCGCTATGCTGGCCGACATCTCTGAGAAAATGAAAACAGTGAACTATCAGTTGACGAATTCTGTCATCAAGTCCCCTGTCGAGGGCCTGGTGCACAATCTGCAACTGACGACCGTCAACGGGGTTGTTAAGCCCGGCGAAGATCTGCTTCAGATTGTTCCTAATACGGATATTTATTCCATCAAGGCCAGTGTCAGCCCCACAGATATTGACCAAATTCAAGCCGGTCAGGAAGCCATGGTGCGCTTCTCGGCCTTCAATCAGACAACCACACCTCTCGTCGCTGGACGGGTCAGCTATAAACCGGCGGATCATATCATCGATCAATATACGGGTATGCCGTATTTTGAGGTTAAGGTGACCGTCTCGCCAGAGGAATTTGAACAGCTAAACGGCTTAGTGCTGCAGGCCGGTATGCCATCTGAAGTCTATCTACAAACCGAGAAGCGATCCGTTGCGAGTTATCTGGTGAAACCGATCAAAGATGCCATGACGCGGATCGGACGGTCAGAATAATGCGAAAATTTCTGACAGCCTTACTGGGCACGACCCTTCTCACGGCGTTCAGCGCGGATGCCATCACACTCGAAGATGCGCTGCGGGCCGCCTATGAATCCAATCCAGAGATTTTGGCGTCTCGCGCCCGTCTCGCTGCGGTGGACGAGGGGT
Organism: uncultured Caulobacterales bacterium; assembly: GCA_937924355.1. Lineage (GTDB taxonomy): Bacteria > Pseudomonadota > Alphaproteobacteria > Caulobacterales > Maricaulaceae > JACOMS01. The sequence continues at coordinate 2,465 of CALDSY010000112.1, read as the reverse complement.
ATAATCTGGCCAAATCCCAAGGCGCGGCCACACTGGACCTTGAAGGTTTTTACGGGGCCAGCCGCCGTAAACGCTCAACTATATTTTCCAGCCAAACTGTGCAGGAAGAGGATGTGGGCGGCGAGCTCGGTCTGTCCTTGACCAAACCTCTTTATCAAGGGGGGCGCGTTAAAGCTTTGAAACAACAATCAAAGGCGGATATTGAGGCTGCCCGGCAAACCTTGCGTACTGTGCAGCAAAAAGTCTTCTTAGAAACCACAACGGCCTATATCGACGTGGTATTTGATCAAGAAGTTTTAAAGCTTCAACAAAAACACAAAATAATACTGTCTGAGATGGAAAACCTCGTCACGACGCGGGAGGAAATCGGCGTCGGAACAGAAACCGACATCTGGCGCATCAAATCCCGCGCTTCGGCCATTGAAGGGGATATTACGCGGGCTGAAACGGCGCTATCCGTTTCGGAAACCGTTTTCAATCAAGTGACAGGTCGACCTGCCGAAAATATGAATTGGGGCCGTAGCCTATCCGTTCCGCAAAGCGTCGAAGGGTCTTTGCAGCTGGCACGCCGCAATAATCCGCGACTGTTTGAAGCCTTGTCGCGCGAAGACTCAGCCAAAGCCGCGATTGATGTGGCAAAATCTGCTTTCAAGCCAACGGTCGCTCTGGTGGGGAACACTTTCATTACGGACGACTCCCTAGAGGACTATCGCGATTACGACTTGGACGGCGTGACGGTTGGGCTCAATCTGCGAATGCCTCTTCTGAGCGGCGGGGCCACTAAAGCCCGGGTTAATTCAGCCAAACATCAATTGGCGTCTCGCAAGTTTGAGACAGCCCTGGTAGAGCGCGGAATTAAATCCGCCGTCGAACAATCATGGGCTCAATATAAAGGCGCACTTACCGTGCGGGAGTCTATCAAACGCCGCATGAAGAACGCGGATAAAACCTATAATAATATCAAAATCGAGTTTGAGTTAGGAACGCGGACAATCTTTGACGTTGTCGAAGCAGAACAGGATTATCTGAATTCCCAGGTAGAGTTTTTACAAAGCCGCCGCGATGCCGAGCAGGCCGCCGCGCTTTTGCTGGCATCTATGGGGATGACGGATACCATTCCGCATATACAACAATTGCCGCCAAGCGGTGCAAAGCAAACGACGTCCGCAGCCTATGCGCCGCTGGTAAAATCTGACTCGCCTGTGGAATTAAAGCGCGCGATACCCATTCAGATGGCCGCCGTTGAAACTCTGCCGGTTCACAAAGTGATCCCGGCTGACAAACCCAGAATATTTGCCTCGCAAACAAAATCCGAAACCAGTTCTGACTTGGGTCTCAGGTTAAGGACGCGCGCTGTTCCGCAGACCATGGTGGTGCCAACGATACGTCAAACGCAGCCCGTAATGAGTCGTGAGCAGATTTTTGCTTCCGTTGCCAAGACGGATTCTCCGATGACTCTGGCCCGTAGAATAGTATTTCCAAATCAAACGACAAAACCGGTCATCGTAAAACCTCCCACGATTGTCTCTGCAACACCTATGATGGCCGTCCGGTCAGCGCCCCATAGGCCTATGGTCAGTTCTCCCACTGTCATGCGAAAGGTTGTGAACGTACCAACACCTTCACGAGAGCAAGTATTCGCAAGCCTGGCCAAATCCGACACGCCCTCTGCACTTGGGCGCCGTATCGTTACAGCCAAAGCCCCGCTTGTCACGGATCGCGCGACAGTTTTCGCGCCGCAAACCACGCATGACGCCCCGGCTGATCTCGGTCGTCTCATTCGTTTTCGAGCACAGCAACCGGCGACAAGACCTATACCGGTTCGGCCAATTATGCCTGTCCCTGTCCAGCCCCCGCAAAAAATGGGATTCCAATACGCACTGGACTGAGACTGTAAAATAATTGCATTTTCACGAATAGCGGCCAGGGAGGCCGCTTTTTTATTGGAATCCTGTCAGTTATTATTGAAAAACAGTGAAAATATAGCAATTATCAATAAAATATTATTGAAAAACAATAAATATTGAGTTATGACGTCTCTAGACCCGACAAAGGGAGAGACGCATGACTATGAATAAATCAACAGATGCTAGGCTTGCCCGTGTGAGTACAGGGCGGCTACGGCTGAGGCGTTTTCTGACGTTTATTTTACCTGTTCTGATTGTGGCGGCGGCAATTATTGGGACTCAGGTCATGGCGTCTATGAAACCTGAGCCCGAAGAAAAAGTCGAAGACGCCAAAGCGCTCCCGGTATTGACCGAGGCCGCCTATACGGAAACAGTCACTCTTTCAGTTTCCGCTCAAGGGGAAGTACAACCCCGAACTCAAATCAATTTGGTCCCCCAAGTTAGCGGCATGCTGACTTATATGTCGCCAAAATTCATCGAAGGCGGAGCCTTTCAAAAAGGCGAGCTCTTGGCACGAATTGATCCAGCGGAATATGAATTGCGGGTGGTCCAGGCCAA
>CALDSY010000111.1 GCA_937924355.1 uncultured Caulobacterales bacterium | reverse complement strand
AGTTGGGGCTTCATGATCCGGGTTGCCGAAGCGCTCGGTAAAGTCGGCTATACTGGTAAAATTATCAAATATGTGGCTCCGCAGGTCTGGGCGATGCGCCCTGGAAGAGCCAAGACTTTAGCGCGTTATGTCGATCATCTTCTGGCTATTCACACCATGGATGCGCCGCATTTCGAACCTCTAGGATTACCGGTAACTTTTGTGGGAAATCCTATGTTTGATGACCCGTTCGACCCCGAAGATAAAGGCGATTTTAAAGCGCGTCATAGTCTGGCCGAACAAAGAGTAATGGCCGTTTTGTTCGGGAGCCGTCCGGCCGAAATCGAAAGCCTTTACGAGCCCTTTGCCCAAACAATAGAGGCGCTTGCAAAGCAATTCCCACATTTGCGATTCTTTTCGCCTGTGACTGAAAATGTACGGGAGTTGGTTGAGGAAAAGTGCAGGCAAGATCCCCGCGTCCAGAAAATAGTCTTATTGAATGAAGCAGAGAAGTATCATCTGTTTGCCAATTCCGATCTGGCTTTGGCCTGTAGCGGGACCGTCACGACGCAATTAGCCATGTCAGGCGTGCCTTCTGTCGTTGCTTACCGATTAAGTGCGGTCACGTTTTTTATCGCCAAGCGGCTTTTCAAACCAGACTATATTTCTCTGGTAAATATCTCCGCCGACAAACCATTGATCAAAGAATTTGTGCAGTCAGATGTGACGTCCAATAATCTTTCGGCCGCCTTGTCAGAGCTCATGACTAACGAAAAATTGCGGCACGAAACATCACAGGCGTTAATGGCGCAAACAGAGCTTATGAAAGGCAAAGGCGGCACCGCTTCCGCGCGCGCCGCCTCGGCAATTCTTAAAATTATAGCTGAGGCTTAGCGGTCGTCCACATTTACATAGCTTCGGGCGGGTGCGCCGGAATAAAGCTGACGCGGACGTCCGATACGCTGTGATGGATCTTCCAGCATTTCATTCCACTGAGAAATCCAGCCGACGGTCCGGGCCAGGGCAAACAGAACCGTGAACATAGAGGTTGGGAAACCCAGGGCATTGAGGACGATACCGGAATAGAAATCCACATTCGGATAGAGTTTCTTCTCTACGAAATATTCGTCTTCCAAAGCGATCCGCTCGAGTTCTTTGGCGATATCTAGAATTGGGTCATCCAGATCCAGTTCGTCTAGAACTTCATGCGCTACCTTTTGCATAACGCGAGACCGCGGATCGAAGTTTTTATAGACCCGGTGACCAAAGCCCATCAGGCGGAACGGATCGGACTTGTCTTTGGCCCGTTTTATGTATTCCGGGATCCGGTCGACGGTCCCAATATCGCGCAGCATGTTCAAGCAGGCTTCATTGGCGCCGCCATGACTGGGGCCCCAAAGACAGGCAACACCCGCCGCGATACAGGCATAAGGATTAGCGCCAGAAGAACCGGCCAAGCGCACGGTAGACGTTGAAGCGTTCTGCTCGTGATCTGCGTGCAGGATAAATATCTTGTCCATAGCGCGCACGATGGTGTCGCTGACCGTGTATTTTTCAGCCGGGACCGAGAAACACATTTTCAGGAAGTTTTCCGCATATGACAAGGAATTGGTCGGGTAAACATGGGGCTGCCCGATGGAATATTTGTAGGCTCTTGCCGCCAATGTCGGCATTTTCGCAATAAGCCTGTGCATGGCGATATCACGGGCCTCGTCCTTGGTTGTGTGGGCGTCATCATGATAAAACCCAGACAGCGCGCCGACGGTGCCGCAAAGCATGGCCATGGGGTGGGCGTCTCTGCGAAAGCCATGGAAGAAATCTTCAACCTGATCATGCAACATGGTGTGCTTTGTGATCGACTCGTCGAAACTCTGGAATTCGTCGCGGGTCGGCAGCTCTCCATTGATGAGGAGATAGGCGACTTCTAGGAAAGTCGATTTTTCAGCGAGTTCTTCAATGGGGTATCCGCGATAAAGCAATTGCCCTTCGCCGCCATTGATAAAAGTGATTTGAGATTCTGTGGAACAGGTCGATGTATATCCGGGGTCAAATGTAAAATGGCCGGATTGCTTATACAGAGACCGGACATCGATACCAGGCGCGCCCATTGACCCTTGGTATATCGGTAGCTCAAAGCTGTCTTTTCCAATCGTGACAGTCGCGGTTCCGGTTTTATTGATTTTATTTTCCATTTCGGGCTCCTTCTAATTCTCTGAATACGATGTCGACAGGGCATCTTGCAAGCGTCCTATCACGTCGTCCTTACCTAAAAATACGAATACATCCGACAAATCCGGTGACGGATGCCCGGCTGTCAGCGCTGCCCGCAAGGGCTGTCCAAATTTACCAAAGCCAATGTCTTTTTCTTCGGCATAATCTTTTAACACACCGTGAATCGCCTGGCCGGACCAGTCATCCAACTTCTCAAACCTGGGCAAAAGAGCCTGCAAATGGTCTTTGGCATCCTCGCGGCGCAAAGGTTTGGCGGCCTTTCCGCTGATCTCAAGAGGGCGGGTCAGAAGCAGATAGGCACATTTTGCGGCCATATCCTTATAATTTTTTGACCGGGCTTTCAGGCTGTCCATGGCCCCCGAGACCTTATCCATGTTAGACCCTTCGGGCAGAAATGCGGCTAACCCGGTTAGCAATGCCGTGTTGTCCATAACCTTAAAATGTTCACCATTGATATGGTCCATTTTGTCAAAATCCAGACGGGCCGGCGATTTATTGATCCCGCCAAGCGTAAAGGCGGCGACGGCGTCCGCGTCCGCGTAGACTTCCTGATCATCGACGGACCAACCAAGTTTGAGCAGATAGTTTCGCAGGCCTTCAGGCGCGTAGCCCATATCACGAAAATCCGTCACAGCTTGCGCCCCGTGCCGTTTGGAGAGCTTCTTTCCGTCTGGGCCATGGATCAGCGGCAGGTGTGCCCATTCGGGTACATTCCAGCCCAAGGCCTCATAAATCTGGGTTTGTCGCCCGGCATTGATCAAATGGTCATCGCCGCGAATAACGTGCGTGACATCCATATGATGATCATCGACCACAACCGCGAGCATATAGGTGGGTGTTCCGTCGGCCCGCAGTAAGACAAGGTCGTCAAACTGATCGTTTTGCCAGGTGATATCACCCTGTACCTGATCTGTAATGCGCGTTTCACCTTCGGGAACTTTGAATCGGATCGTGAAAGGCTGGCCAGCCGGTTCGGCCATGTCGCCTTGCCGCCAAGGCGAGCGGAGTGCTTTGCCTTCGGCTCTGGCTTGGGTCCGAATATCCTCTAATTCTTCGGGCGTGCAATAACAGCGATAGGCGTTGCCTGAATCCAGTAGTGCCTGCGCCGCCTGGACGTGATCATCCATATTTCGGCTCTGATAGACGATGACGCCGTCATGCTCTAATCCCAGCCAGTCCATGCCATCTAGAATGGCCTGCGTGGCTTCTGGCGTAGACCTTTCTCGATCGGTATCTTCGATACGCAACCGAAACTCTCCGCCGGTCCTGCGGGCATAAAGCCAGCAAAATAACGCCGTGCGGGCACCGCCAATATGCAGATAACCCGTGGGGGAAGGGGCGAAACGTGTAACGACTTTAGCCGTGGTCATAGGGAAACGGGACCTGTAAGGTGATTTGGGCCTTCTTTATGGTGAAGGGGGTCAAATAACAAGGATTTTCGGACAAATCCGGGTCGCCGCGTGGGAAAATAGAATAGGCTTTCTAGATCAAATACTTTTGTGGCTCGGGCGATATTTTGAGTATGCCGTGATTGCCTTTGGTATCGGCATCACGCTCTACTTCGCCTTGCCGTCTGAACCATCTACCGTGATGTTGGGTCTGGTTTTTCTGGGCTGTCTTTTAGGGGTTAGGATATGCCTGAAACGATGGGACATAGGCTTTATGGCCGCCTTTATCGTTTTCTTTGGTGTGTTGGGGTTAGGGCGCGCCACTTGGCATACCAAGTCTGAGGCGGCCCCAAAATTACCATCTTATGAGCGTGTGTACGGCGTGGAAGGCCGTATAAAAGCCTTGGAAAAATCAGGCCCGCGCTTGCGCTGGCTTGTCGAGGTGGCGGGAATGGACCGCGTATCGGAAGGCAGCGTGCCCGAGCGCATCCGGGTAACCACTTACGATCGATCCTTTGAGGTTGGGGACGCTGTCCGGTTTCGCGCGCAATTACGAGCGCCGCCTCAACCGGTGATACCGGGGGGCTATAATCCGGCATTTCGCGCCTATTATGAACAGGTCGGGGCCTACGGCTTTATGTTATCCAAGCCAGAGGCTATTACCTTGCCGCCATTGTCATTGACGCAGCGCTGGTCATTTGCGGTTGCGAAAATTCGTTATGGCATGGCGGATCGCATACGGACAGCAGCGCCGGAAGAAACAGCCGGTTTACAAGTGGCATTATTGACCGGCATTCGAACCTGGGTCCCGGATCACCAAACCGAAGCGCTGCGCGTTGCGGGTCTTGCGCATATTCTGGCGATATCTGGTCTGCATATGGGCCTTATAGCGGGGGGCGTTTATAGCGTCGCCTTGTTCTTCCTGGTTAGAGTTGAGGTCTTGGCCCGCCGTCAAGACGTTCGCAAATACGCAGCCATGATTGGACTTGTTGCGGCAACGCTCTACCTCATTCTCTCGGGTATGAGCGTGGCGACCCAGCGGGCTTTCATTATGGCCAGTATCGTATTTTCCGCGCTAATTCTGGATCGTCAGGCTATCTCGGTACGCTCCGTGGCCGTGGCGGCCTTTATAACTCTTTGGATTCACCCAGAGGCATTGCTTTCGCCCGGATTTCAGATGTCGTTTTCGGCAGTTTTGGCGCTGGTTGTGGTATATCGAGCCTGGGACGCGCGGCGGGTATATCGCGGGCGACCGCGCTGGTATGGGCGCATATGGGAGAACTTTAAAGCGCTTAGCGTAACAAGCTTGGTCGCTGGTACAGCAACCAGCGGCTTTGCCGTTTTGCACTTTAACCGGATCGCGACCTATGGGTTTTTTGCCAATCTTCTGGCCATGCCGTTCTTTACATTTTGGGTTATGCCTGTCGCCTTATTGGTTTATCTGGCCCTGCCATTTGGCTTGGAAGCGCTGCCTTTGCGGTTGATGAGCCATGGTATTCTTATCATTCTTGCCATTTCCCATTGGGTGGAAACCTGGCCGGGCGCCATCAAGTTCATGGCCTCTGGACCGCCTTGGGTAATGGCCGCTTTCAGCTTGGCTTTCATTGCCCTTTGCCTTGGAAAAAAGCGAACAAGGATTGCATCAACTTTAATCATGGCTGCGAGCTTTGCTGTTCTGATTTCCCGCGCCGAACCCGATATCCGGATATCCAAAGACGGGGCGGTTGCGTTTTGGTCAGTATCTGGGGACCCGGTGCTTTATGTGGATCGCAAGAATTCCGACCGGTATGGTCGACAGGAATTTATCGAGGCCTTGGGTATTGGTACGGCCATGGTTCGTAGTTTTGAAGATGAGATCGGTCAATGCGATAGCCTAGCCTGTCGGATCGAATTTAAAGACCGTGTCATTTTAATTGTTTTAGACCCGAGTGAGCTTACTGAGGATTGCGGAAATTCCGATTGGGTTATTGCACCAAAACGGGCATTAGGGGCTCGGATGAAACGGCTCTGCGAGGCACCGATCATTGACGCAAATGATTTGCAAAAACTAGGAGCCCATACGGTGTATCTTGGCCGCAACCTAATCAAGACGGCCCATCCAAAGAGGCCCCGCCGACCCTGGCACAAGGGCTGGTCAAGAAATTTCCAACGAGATTGAAATATTTAACGGGACAGGCCAATGATTTTGCGCTAATTTGATCTGATGTTCAGGCTGCTCAACCGAGTTTTTTTGATCGTTACCGGATTTCTGGCGGCTTTTATTGCCAGTGCCTTTGCGCTTTCCGTTGTGTCTATCCCTGCCCAGACGACATCTTGTAATCAAAAAACCACCATTTATTTGCAGTATAGTCTGGTCCATGCAGACTTCGCCATTCCGATCCATGCGTTGTCCGATGCGACCCGAGACGAGGTATCGTTGTTACCGCATCCGAGCTTGGGCGAATCTGAATTTTTGGTGTTTGGATTGGGTGACCGGGATATTTACATCAACACGCCGGTCTGGGCTGATCTAAAGGCCCGCTTTGCGGCCAAGGCATTATTCCTGCCGAGTGACCGCGCCATACATGTGGAGCCCGCTTTTGGCGTTTTCGACACGTGGATCCCTTTAGAAATATGCGACTATCAGGTCAAAGCCTTAGAAGACTATATTCGCGCCGGTTTCTCTCGTGATGCCCAGGGCAATGTCAAAGAGATCGCAGGCTTGACTTATACAGGCTATGACAAATTCTTCGAAGCGGACGGCGTCTACACGATGTTCAATAGCTGTAATAACTGGGCCAATGGCGGGCTGAAAGCGGCCGGTATCAAAGCCCCTATTTGGTCACCCTTTGCACAGGGCGTGATATATCATGCCAAGCGGCACAAGCCGCCCAGCGATCCAGAAATGTCGTCAAGCTTAGTGGTAACGGCGGACTAAGCCTACTAATATCCCTTGCACATCCACACGGTCAGGACCAAAGGTCCGGGTCGGAAAATCCTTGTTTTCTGCAATGAGATCGATCTGCCCACCGGATTTGTAAATCCGTTTGAGCGTAGCTTCCTCTTGATCAACCAGAGCAACAACAATCTCGTTATTGCGGGCCGTATTGGCTTTTCGAATGATGACAACATCACCGTCTAGGATACCGGCTTCAATCATGGATTCGCCCTCAACTTCGAGTGCAAAATGTTCTCCACGTCCGACCATACCATTTGGCACGGCAAACATATTGCCGTCCTGCTGGATCGCTTCAATTGGGACACCGGCAGCAATTTTGCCAACAAGTGGGACTTGAACGCTATCATTGGCGGCGATGGGCGAGGGGCTCGCACTGGCCCCGTCCGTTGGAAGTTTCAGGACTTCAAGGGCCCGCGCCTTATTGGGCAGCCGCCGAATAAATCCTCGTTCTTCGAGCGCCGTAATCAAACGGTGAATGCCTGATTTAGAGGCCAGACCCAAATGATCTTTCATTTCGTCATAAGAGGGCGGTACGCCATCCGTTTTGATCCTTTTGTCGATCAATAAAAGCAGATCCCGTTGTTTTTCTGTCAGCATGAATTCCTCCGAACAAATTGGCAACATTTGCGTTTGTTCTACAGATGTTCCCTTGCGTGTCAAGGGCTGCTCAGAATTTATAGACGAATTAAAACCCTCCGCCCGTTTGATAGCGCCCATCTTTTGGAACGTCGAGCGTTTGGTCTGCTGAGGCGACGTCCTGCGCCGCGGCGGGCTTGGGCTTTGGTTTTGGTTTTGGTTTAGGTTGGGGCGTTGGCTGAACAGTAATCGGGGCTGGGGCCGGTTGAGGAGACGGGCTTGGTTCCGGGGCGGTCATCGAAGAGGTGACAGGCGGTAAGCTTGTTATGGGCGCAGTCGGCGCAGGTGCCGGGCGCGGTTGAGGGGCGGGCTGATAATATAGCGATGACCGAATAGTTTTTAAGAGCCGGTTATCACCGTCCAGAAACAGGACGCATCGTAATTCGCCGACAATGACGTTTTCGGACTTTTTCCGCCCGCTGCCACCGCTGCTCTGGACCCATTCTCTAATGAAGAAGACGGGCGCTTTAGGTTTGAAGTAATAGGCGATTTTCAAATTATTCTTGAGCGCGCTTGCCTGGCCCGGTGATACATCTATGAAATTGACTCGAACGGAGCCTCGGCTCCTAAATGCGCTGCCGCTATAATTTTGATCATCCGCAGGCCATATGTTTGTTCGCGTGCCTAAATTTAGGTAACGGTCGAGAAGCCAGTATTTACCGCCGCGAGACGCTTCGAACAGTTTGACACTTATATTGTCGGTGGTGAGCTGCTCACCCCGGTCCTGGCTCGGAGCGAGACTTCGCGGGGCGTAAAAAGCCGACGGCGGATCTTCAAAACTGTCAAACGCGTATTGCTGAATGACCAATCTCTGGCGGTCCGCATCATAAATCACATTATCGCTATGAAGAAATTTGGGGTCGATCTGGCCCTTAACAATCATCGGTGAAAGGCTGGATAGAACGGATTGACGCCGCTGTGCAAAATCACTGCTGGTTTCAAATTCATTTTTGATAAGTTGATAAGGATTAAGCTGACGGAAAACCGATTGCGGCGTTTCTGTTTGAACATATTCTCCAATTGTTGCGGGGCAATCCGCAAAGGAATTCCCCCATAGAGAAATTCCCAAGCCTAGGCCCAGGAGTATTGCCTTAATAAGTCCGCTGTTTCTCAAACCCAATTACTTCATATTACTCAGGAGATCCGACAGGGTCCCAGGGGCTTTTTTGCCTTCTGACACACCCACAGATGCAACGAGTTCTCGCTTTAGTTTGTCATATATTGAACGTGGGTGCAATATGGGCGACCAGAGCTAGGAAGACCTATGGCCGCGTAAAACCTCTGTTGCGCGCTGAATATCGCTTTGACGCATCAGGCTCTCGCCGACTAGAAAAGCTTGCGCTCCATCGCCAGTGAGGCGCAAAATATGCGCGGGCGTAAATATGCCGCTCTCTGCGACCAATAACGGTCCTTGGGGAACTTTGGGTGCCAAAGCCGTAAAGGTATCAAGTGAGGTGTCAAAGCTTCTAAGGTCGCGATTATTGATTCCGATTAGGTCAGCGCCCAGGTCTAAGGCTCGGCCTATTTCTCGGGCGTCATGGGTTTCGACCAGAATATCCAGACTCATGGCCTTGGCTGCCTCTATCAACGTTCGATTGGTCTTGTCATCTGTCATGGCCAGGATAATTAATATGGCATCGGCCCCGGCTTCGCGGGCCTCAAACACCTGGACAGGATCAATCATAAAATCCTTCCTTAGAAGGGGGAGGTCAGTCGCTTGGCGAACGGCGCGGAATATCTCAAGAGAGCCCTGAAAACTGGGCGCATCCGTTAATACAGACAGACAAGCTGCCCCCCCATCCGTATAGCCCCGGGCAATATCAACCGGGTCAAAATCCTCGCGTATGATCCCTTTTGAGGGCGATGCTTTCTTCACTTCGGCGATCAGGGCAGGGCCGCTGACGCCAACCCGCTCTAGGGCGGCTTTGAACCCGCGAGGCTTGGGCGTGGCCAGCGCCTTTGCGCGTAGGTCGGCTTCGGATATTCTTGCTTTTAAGGCCCTAACTTCTTGCGCTTTATACGCCGCTATTTTTTCCAGGACATTAGGCATTTGATACCTCGATTAACTTGTCGAGCGCATTCAATGCCCGGTGATCTTCAAGGGCCCAAATGGCCTCTTGTATTCCGTCCTGCAGATTGTCTTTTACACCCGCGATCAACAAAGCCGCCCCGGCGTTAAGCAGCACAATATCCCGGTAGGGATCGACCTTGCCCAGCAGCATGTCCCGCAAGCGCGCCGCATTCACAGCAGGCTCACCGCCGCGTAGCTCATCCATTGAGCAAAGCGAAAAGCCATAATCCATCGGATTAATCTCAAACTCGCGATAGTCGCCGTTCTTGACCTCGGAAACGGTTGTCTTTCCAGTCAAGGTAATTTCGTCCAGCCCGTCCTCTCCATGAACAACCCAGACGTGATCGCATCCCCGATCCAATAGTGCCTTGGCCATGGGTTCCCGCCATCTTTCCTCGGCGACCCCTAGCAGCATGCGCCGGGCCCCCGCCGGATTACAGAGCGGCCCGAGCAAGTTAAAAAGCGTCTTGATGCCCAGCGCCTTGCGAGCCGGTCCCACATGCCGCATAGCCGGATGATGATTGGGGGCAAATAAAAAGCCGATCCCGGCCAGATCAATACATTCAGCGGCCTTCTCAGGACTCATCGCCAGATTGACTCCCAGCGTTGACAGCGTATCGGCAGTGCCTGTCAAAGAGCTCGCAGCGCGATTACCATGTTTGGCGACCTTCGCACCGGCGCCGGCGCAAACCAAAGCGGTAGCCGTTGAAATGGACAATGTATGCAGACCCGTTCCGCCTGTGCCGACAAT
>CALDSY010000110.1 GCA_937924355.1 uncultured Caulobacterales bacterium | reverse complement strand
TCCCAGCCGCCCTGGCGGAGGCTGACAACGAACTGAGCAGCTCCGTGACTGCCCCCGACAACAACGCAGGTCTTGCTCATAACTTATCTAACAAATTGCATGACCAGCCAATCGGCGACCAGAGCCGGCTTTTCTTCGCCTTCAATTTCAACAGTGACCGTATAGGTTAGGAGATGCTGACCCGGATTTTTCTCCACGGCGTCTTTCAATACGAAGTTACCCCGTACTTTAGCGCCGACCTTAACTGGGTTTAAGAAGCGGACTTTCTCAAAGCCGTAATTCAAACCCATAGCCACACCATCTATGGTCATAGCGCCCTGCTCGGCAAATTTGGAAAGAAGTGACAGGGATAGAAATCCGTGGGCGATGGTCGTTCCAAACGGTGTCATCTTGGCCATATCCGGATTGACGTGAATGAATTGGTGGTCTTCGGTCACATCAGCAAAAACATTGATCCGATCTTGCTCAACGGAAATCCAGTCACTCGTTCCAATGACCGACCCCACCAGGCCTTGAACCTCTTCTACTTTTGCGCTTCTTCCCATTGCTCGCTCCTCTTATTCTAGTGATCATATCCCGGATTAGTCCGCGCCAGTTTGCGCATCAATCCTGGCCAAATAAGATTATCCCCAAGCCCTGGCACAAAGGCGGCTGCGCCCTGCTGATAGACTTTATTGCCCATTTCGGCGGGCTCTTCGTTCAGCTGGCTTTCATCGCCAATGCTTTGGGCAAAAATCTGGGTTTTGCAGGCATTTTCCAGGAAATACATACGCAGGAAAGCCGTCCCGCAGGTTTTGCCCAGCGTCAGCGTACCGTGATTACGCAAGATCATCAGGCTCTTGTCACCCAGATCCTCAACGAGGGTTTTGCGCTCCTCCATCTCCAATGCGATGCCTTCATAATCATGATAGGCAATATCGTCATAGACCTGCATGGAAAATTGCGAGTAGCGGCGCAGGCCCGGCTTCTGGATAGAGACGGCTATACCATAAGGCGTGTGGACGTGTATGACACAGCCCGCATCATGGCGGGCCATGTGGACGGCGCTGTGAATGACAAATCCGGCCGGATTGACGAAATACTCTGTGTCCTGACAAATATTGCCTTCAACGTCGATCTTGACCAGCGCCGAGGCGGTCATCTCGTCAAACATAACGCCGTAGGGATTGATCAGAAAGCGCTCTTCGCCGTCCTCATCGGGCAAGCGCGCCGAGATATGGGTGAAGACCAGATCGGTCCAGCCATGCATAGCACATAGCCGGTAAGTGGCGGCCAGATCCTTGCGGATCTGCCATTCTTTATCGGAGACTTTTCCTTCTAGCCGCTTAACCTGAGTTGGATCCGGAATATTAAATCCGGCGGCGACGTCCAGTGCGCTTTCCTGCGGTTGCATATCTTATCCCATATGAAACTTATTGCTTATAAGTCTTATGGGGCTTCAATACATTAAAGGCAAGACTCGGCCGTAACTGTTTCTATCCCCAAGGCTTCGCCGACGGCGGCATAGGTGAGCTTGCCTTCGCAGACATTCAAACCATTGCGTAGATTTTCATCCCGTCGCAAGGCCTCTTTCCAGCCCAGATCAGCCAGACGTTTGGCGTGATATATGGTGGCAGCATTTAGAGCATAAGTCGAAGTCCGCGCCACGGCCCCTGGCATATTGGCGACACAATAATGGACCACGCCATCTATGATATAAGTCGGATCTGCGTGCGTGGTTGGCTTGGAGGTTTCAAAACACCCGCCCTGGTCGATAGCAACATCCACCAATACGCTACCATCCATCATGGTTTTCAACATATCCCTTGTAATGAGTTTAGGAGCAGCCGCGCCCGGAATAAGGACGGCCCCAATGACCATGTCAGCATCCTTGATGAGATCTGCTAGGACGGCTGGGGTAGAGCGAATAACTTTAGCCTTTACGCCGAAATAGGCGGATAGGCGTTCCATGACGATATTAGAGCGTTCCAAAATGGTGACATCTGCGCCCATGCCAACAGCCATTTGCGCTGCATTAAAGCCTACATCTCCGCCGCCAATAATCAGGACCTTGGCCGGGGCCACGCCGGGAACACCCCCCAATAAAACACCGCGACCGCCGCCGTCTTTTTGCAAAGCTTTGGCACCCACCTGGATTGACAGGCGTCCAGCCACCTGGCTCATAGGTTTGAGAAGAGGCAATTCGCCCGTGTGAGACGTCACGGTTTCATAAGCAATGCAGACCGCACCGGATTTGATCAGATCTTTGGTCTGTTCCGGGTCGGGCGCGAGATGCAGATAGGTGTAAAGGATTTGTCCGGGGCGCAGCATGGCGCGCTCGCCGGCCTGTGGTTCCTTGACCTTGATAATCATCTCGGCTTTTTCGAAAATCTCTTTCGCGGTGGAGATGATCTTAGCACCGGCCTTTTCATACGCGCCGTCGGCTGCGCCGATACCGGACCCGGCCTGAGTTTCCACAACCACATCATGGCCTGCAGCGACCAGCTCGGCGACGCTTTCGGGCGTTAACCCGACACGATATTCATGATTTTTAATTTCTTTTGGCACACCGATAAGCATGGACATTCTCCCAATCCGCTCACTGATTATTTTGATTTTTAGTTAGCTTATTCGGGGAAGGTTTTTTTCTCATAAATATTGGCAAAACAGCTCAAAATTTGTATATTTTACGAAGTTTTCTACATTTTATTGGAAATTTATCGATGTTTGACCAAATAGACAGGAAAATTCTATCCGAACTTCAAGCCAATTGCCGTCAATCGGTCGCTGAGATCTCAGATAAAGTCGGCTTGTCCCCATCCGCCTGCCACCGCCGCATAGGGATATTAGAAGATAAGGGCATAATTGAACGCTATGCGGCGCGCCTAAATGGCGAAAAACTTGGATTCAATATGACCTTTTACGTTGAGGTGACACTCGAGGGGCAATCGGAAAAGGTTCTTGCTGAGTTTGAAAAAGCCGCGCTCTCCCGCCCCGAAGTTTTGGAATGCCACCTTATGACGGGTGATGCGGATTATCTAATCAAGGTTGCGGCTCCAAGCACAGCAGATTATGAACGAATCTACCGGCGCTCCATCGCAGCACTCCCCCATGTGAACCGTATTAAGTCTGCACTCGTGATGAAAACGGTCAAACGGTGGTATGGATACCCCCCTATCTGAATGATTCTTCATGAAATTCCGCTTTACCATGTGGACCTGTGCTCTATCATCAATTACATTGGGCGCAGGTGAGTCCGGCAGCGATATTAGTCGGAATCAAGAAGGGATTTCTTTTGAAGCGTTCGTCGTTTCTAGCCGGTTGTATGACAACCTTACTCTGCCT
This sequence comes from uncultured Caulobacterales bacterium, assembly GCA_937924355.1. GTDB lineage: Bacteria > Pseudomonadota > Alphaproteobacteria > Caulobacterales > Maricaulaceae > JACOMS01. The sequence goes on along the minus strand of CALDSY010000110.1, from coordinate 17,435 downwards.
GTCCGGCAGCACAATCGCCTATGCGCAAGCCATTCCCACGTCGAGTAAGCCGAAATTAGCCCCTGACAGCCCTTTTCAAGATCCTGACGTCATTTACCTTGAGGCTGACGAGGTAATCAATAATGAAACCGAGCAAACATTAATCGCGGTCGGCGAGGTAGAAGGCCGCTATCAAGATAGAACATTGAGAGCTGACAGGGTCACATACTATTTGGCTCAAAAACGCGTCGTGGCGTCGGGCAATGTCGTCCTTATCAACAATGACGGATCCACACAATATGCCGAAAGTTTTGAGCTTTCGGACGAATTGGAAACGGGAACAGCTTACAGCTTTACATCGCGTCTTCCTAATGGCGGCGTGACTGGAGCTGCCGTGGCGCAAAGGCGCGAAGACGGGATCGATCTTTACAATGCCTATTATACAGCTTGCGAAGTCTGCGAAGATAATAAGAACCCGTCTTGGCAGATCAAAGCAAAACGCGTCAGCCAAGACTCGGAGAAAAACACGATCCTTTACAAGGACGCGGTTTTCGAACTCTTCGGTGTTCCGGTTTTTTATACGCCTTACCTCGCTCACCCTGATCCCAGTCAGGACCGCGCAAGTGGGTGGCTCGCACCTTACGGAGGCTATTCCAGTGCCCGCGGCGCTTTCATAGAAGCGCCCTACTACATGCAATTGGATGATTATTCAGAACTCACTTTAACCCCGCATATATTTACCAAGGTCAACCCATTGCTGGAACTGGACTATCGACGGAAGTTTTATTCCGGAGAAGTGAACATTAACAGCTCCCTTACCTATGCCAGTGCCTTTGACCGAAATGGCGATCCGTTTACATCCGACTCCACTTATACTTTCGCGCCTGAGCACGCGCCGGTCGGGCGAAGATTGCGGTCTCATTTTTTTGCGGATGGTGAATTTGGTCTTGGCGACAACTGGGATTGGGGATTTACGGCGCAATTTGCTTCGGATGATCTGTATACGCGTCGATATGATCTGGGAAACCCTCAGCGGGCCGGCCTATATGATGGCGATTCACGAAGGCTGATTTCTCAACTTTATGCGCTTGGTCAATCCGAAAACTTCAGATTTACTGCGAGCACTTATGGCTTTCAAAGCCTCAGAACAACCATTCGTGAAAACGATAGCCCTGACTCTTTCAGCATTATAAGAGAAGATGACAGCCGGCTCCCGATCATCGCGCCTAAGATAGAGGCCTCCTATTACGTGAACGACCCCCTGGTGAACGGTCGCCTCGAGCTCTTTGGTGACTTCGCCATGTTAACCCGGGATATCGGAACCGATTATCGGCGCGGTACGGCGGGTATGGCCTACAATAAGACATTTATTGCGCCTGGTGGCTTCGAAATAAAACCGTTCGGAGAGGTCCGTTACGACAACTTCTCTCTGACACCTTATGACTTTGATAACGATGCCGATTTCGACGACATCGATTTTGAGCGGACGACGGGACAAGTCGGGCTGGACGTTCGTCTGCCCTTTATAAAATCGTCCGGTAATGTGGATATCATTGTTGAGCCCCGAGCCATGGTCACCCAAAACTTCGGGGATGGCAATGTTCAGGCACTCCGCCCCGATCTGGACAATGACGGCATTTCAGATCAAATTCTCCTTCAAGATTCTATCGACATCGACTTCGATCACAATCTAATTTGGTCCCCGAATAAGTCGACCGGATATGATATCTGGCAAAAAGGCTTTCGCGCTGATGTTGGGGGCGCCGTGACGGCCATGTGGGACGATAACTATACAAGCCTGTTCCTAGGACAGTCTTTCACGGATGACGTCACGGATGTATTTGATCTTGAGTCAGGTCTTGCTTCGACAGAACAGGTTTTGGATACAATGACCGGCCAAACGGTCGAACAAGTCGTTGATAAATCCGATATGGTTGGCCAATTTGAACTTGTATTCTCCGACAAATTTATTTTTGACACCCGCTTCCGGTATGACGACGATGAAAGCAAATTTCGTCGTCTGGATACGGGATTCAGTTTCAACAGTAAATTAATCAGCGGACGGGCCCGTTATTATAAAATTGATCGGGCAACCCTTCTTTCGGAAGACGGGGCACCTGCCGAAGAAATCACGGGGCGAGTCGGTCTGAATGTCACCGATCATTGGCGGTTGAGTTATAGCGCCACTCACGACTTAGATCAGTCCATAACACGGCGGCAGACATTCGGGATCGGCTATAGCGATCATTGTACGGATATAGCTTTGGAATACACAACGCGAAATTTCCAAGGTGACGCGGTCAACCAATCCGACACAATTGGCGTTCGCGTATCGCTCAGAAGTCTAGGCCAGTTTGGAACGGATAACCGAAGAGAAAATTTCTAATCTCTATCCAACAAAAGCTTTTTCAACGACAAACTCGGCGGGGTTTGAATTCGATCCCTCGTTAAGGCCAAACGTTTCCACAATGGCTTTTGTGTCATTGATCATATCCATTGAGCCGCAAATCATCACCCGGTCTTCGTCTGGGTTCATTTTGGGGACACCGGCACTCGTAAAGAGCTCACCACTTTCAAGTAAAGTCGTAATGCGTCCCGTCAGAGGATATTCTTCGCGCGTCAAACTAGTGAGATGCAGGAGTTTACCTTCGACCATTTCACCAACAAGAGGATCATCTTTGAGACTTTTAACCAGGTTGAGTCCATAAGACAGCTCGGCCTTTTGCCGGCACGTATGGGTTAAAATCACCTGCTCATACCGCTCATAAGTATCCGGGTCTCGGATCAAGCTTGCAAAGGGCGCTATCCCGGTACCGGTCGAAAACATGTAGAGGCGTTTTCCCGGCAACAAAGCATCCAATACCAAAGTGCCAACGGATTTTTTCGCGAGAATTACCTCATCACCTTCTTTGATCTTTTGCAAATGAGAGGTCAAAGGTCCGTCTTTAACTTTGATGGAATAGAACTCGAGTTTTTCATCCCAAGATGGGCTAGCGATAGAATAGGCACGCATTATCGGCTTGTTGGCACCTTCTGGGTGCAACCCGATCATGACAAATTCGCCCGATCTAAAACGGAATGCCGGCGGGCGGGTAATCGAAAATGAAAATAATCGATCCGTGTGATGCTCAACGGATAAAACTTTTTCCAATGTAGGTGCTTTGGACATGCTGGACTCGTCGTAAATTCCAAGGGCACATAAGATGTGTACAGGCATATTGCAATACTATATTGCAAACATTTGTTCTATATATAGAACAATTAATCGTGAGACAGCTACCCGTCGACGAGCCGTAAGAATTCCGTACGCTGTTCAACATTGTGGAATTGGCCGTTCAAAGCGCTGGAGATCATCCGGTGCGGTGTCCGAATTCCACGCATCGTCATGCAAAGATGCTCGCCTTTGGCCATAACAGCGACGTCTTCTGTTCCCAATATTTTGACCAATTCATCACTGATATCAGAGACGAGTTGCTCCTGTAGGGTCAATTTGTGAGCATGTTTGTGCGCGATCCGAGCAAACTTCGAAAGGCCTAAAACCTTATCACTGGCAATATATCCAATAGAGATATCACACCAGAATGGCAGCATGTGATGTTCGCACATAGACCAGACCTTCATCCCGGTAACACAGACCATTTGATTGTGTGTGACCGCCGAGAATGTAGTATCCAACTTGCCTGGATCATATTCGATGAATTCCCGCCAGAAATTGGCAATACGGCGGGGCGTTTCTATCAACCCCTCCCGGTTTGGATCTTCGCCCATTGCCTCAAGCAATTCTGTTACGAGCGACTTTATCCGCGCGTGGTCTACTGTTTTCTTTGTCACAATTTTTTCCTGATTGATTATTTTGCGTTCATTTGTGCACGAATTGCAGCAATACGCTTCATATTTGCGCCGCGGTCTGAATACCCAACGCGAGATGCTGATCGAATGTGTACACCGCCATTGGGTCCAGGGCGAAGCTCGACATCATCAACAAACTTAAAAATTGCAGATGTGAACGTTGCCGACACATAATCCTCTTGGTCCGTTATGATTGTTCCGCCCAAAGCCGTGATGGCCTGCTTGGCTTGCGATAAGCTTCCGGCCAGAGGTTTAACCTTCTTTTTTTCAGGTGCATCCTCTTCGCTACTGGCGCAATTGGGCGAGGATGGACACGCTGCTAATTTCCCATCCACGAGTCCGATGGCGCTACCACTTTTAGATTTCATACCCAGAAAAAAGAACGCCACACACACCAACAGAATTAAAACAATAAGAATTTTAAGAAACTTCACGATTCCCCCAATACAGTCTTTATATAATCATCATACCAGGTCGGACCGTGTAGAGATTGGAAAAACCCATTATGCCCGCCATAGTCCAACATTATCCGAGAAACGTTGGAACTCAAGTTTAAAGTCAACGCATCTTGCGCGCGCAGGACAGGATCATCTTTGGACATTATAATGCTGGTACGGACCTTCGTGTCGATCAGATCATCCACCCCTATTGCGTAGTCACTGAAATAGGCCTTGGCAGAAGAATATCCTGAGTAAGTTGTAACGAACGCTTCAGACATGCCCATGATCGTGGTTTCGGCTAATACGTGATCAAAATCATAAACGCCGGGGAATGCTAACTGCTTTTTCTCCATACTGGTCGTCCACTTTTTATGAAAATAGCGCTGGATGAAACGATTCTGGTCAATAATCGGACTTGAAGCAACCGGATCGATCACGGGACTGACCGCAAAAACGTGGGACAGATTAGAAATAGAATTTTCACGACAAGCGCGCACCACACGCAAAGCAAAGTTGCCGCCCAGCGAGAACCCAACCAGATAGACTGGGCGTTCTGGATAGCGACCTGCAATCTGGCGCAAAGCGCGCTCAACCTCTGCTAAGCGCGCAGAGTGAAAAAGCTCCTTATTTAGATGGTGCGTATCGCCATGGTCCCGAAAGTTAAGCCGAAAAACCGAATACCCCAGGTCATAAACAAATTTCGCGCTAGAAAGAACATAGGTCGAATCCTCACTACCTTCCCATCCGTGAAAATAGAAAAACAACCCTTTTGAATTTGGATGCGCTGTCAAGCTGCCCTTTAGTCTAACGCCGTCTCCGCAGTCGAGAATTTCACTTTCAGCCCGCTCGACAATATGAACGGCAGCTTTCTTTCTAAATTTACGACTGGCCAATATGGTTTGCGCCATGGCAGAACGCATCCATATGGGCGGCCGAAACGTATATGGCTCTGAGGTTTGAACATTATCCATTTGCGACACTATAGACGGGAGAACGAAAGGCTCAACTATGCAATTCTGAGTATCTTGGTTGCATAAAAATCATTTGCACAACCCGGATAAGTTTTTAGGCTATATCCACCCTGTTCGGAAAGAACCATGAGAATAAACAAATCAATCTTTACGGCTATTGTCGCCCTGATGCTTATTGGCGGATGGTTTTGGTATAATTCCGGTAAACAAGCTGAAACGCCAGAGCCCTCCAAACCGAGTAAGGTTTCAATCACTCAAGAAAAGCCAGTTGTTGTCACGCGACGAGTCTCCGCCCAGCCCCATGCCGCAAAAATAAAGTTATTTGGGCGAACTGAAGTGACGCGCGAAGTCGCATTAAAAGCCAAGACGCCGGGCACTGTGATATCCACGCCGATCAAAGAAGGCCGTCGTGTAGTAAAAGGCACAGTGGTTTGCCGGCAAGAAGTCAATGCACGCCAGGCATCTGTAGATCAAGCTAAGGCGCAATTAAAATCCAGAGACGTTGATCTTGTTGCCGCACAAAAACTTGTTCAAAGGGGTTTTGCCTCAGAAACCCAACTCTTGGCGGCACAAGCCGCAACTGACGCCGCCAAAGCCGCTGTCAAACAGGCTGAAATCGAGCTGGACAACATTAATATCCGCGCGCCTTTCACTGGCATTTATGATCAACATATGGCGGAAATCGGAGACTATCTTGCACCGGGACAACCTTGTGGTGTTCTATTGGAGATGGATCCGCTCACGGTGAACATCGAACTGACAGAAAGCCAGCTCGCGCTCATTTCTGCCGGGCAAGACGCGACTATGACCTTAGCGACCGGCGAAACTGTCACAGGCAAAGTAAATTTTATTGCAGCGAGAGCAAACCCGGCAACTCGTACATTCAAAGCGGAGATAACAGTCCCCAATCCAAAGCTAGCGCTTAAGGCCGGCGTGACGGCAACGGTTACATTGAAAGGCAATGAAGAATTTGCCCATTTGGTGCCAGGGCAAATTCTTGGGCTGGATCCGCAGGGACGTGTTGGCGTAAAATTTCTTGAGAACGGTATCGTTCAGTTTTCTCCAACCCAAACAATTGACGAGACATCGGAAGGCATTTGGGTAACAGGCTTACCGGACCCCGTGCTAATTATCACTCAGGGCCAAGACTATGTCGCGGTCAATTCAGAAGCCGAAAGTAAAGGCGAATTCGAATAATGAAGGGAATTGTCGGATTTGCTATTGATAACTGGCGGATGACCATGGGGATCATGATCTTCGCGGTCATTGGCGGAATTCTTGCCTTATCCAGACTCCCTATTGATGCGGAACCAGACATTCCAGTCCCCATTGTTAATGTTCGGGTCGTCCTGCCAGGTGTATCGCCAGAAGACAGTGAGCGGCTCTTGATCAAGCCGCTTGAGGCCGAACTAAAGTCTGTGGAAGGCCTTAAAGAATTGAATGCCGTCGCGGCCAATTCGGTCGGATATATTATTGCCGAATTTAACGCGTCATTCGATCAAGATCAGGCGATTTCTGATGTCCTCGAAAAGGTTGATCGCGCCAGAGCTGAATTCCCTTCGGAAGCCAAAGAGCCATTGGTCAAAGAGCTCAACATGTCCACCTTTCCCATTGTGGTTATCAATCTCTACGGCGACGCGCCGGAACGAGAACTACAAAAACGGGCAAAATATATTCAACGCCAACTCGAGGGCATTCCAGAAGTTCTTGAGGCGAATATTTCTGGTGAAAGAGAGGATGTCCTCGAAGCAGTCATCGACCCGTCCATGGTCGAAAGTGCCAACATATCTTTTGGCGAAATAGCGGCCGCAATCAGTCGAAATAACGCGCTGATTACAGCTGGGACAATTGAGACCGAAACGGGGAAATTCAACGTCAAACTTCCGGGTCTGATCGAGACAGCCCGCGATCTGGATGAGTTAGTTGTAAGAAATGATGGCCAAGGCGGTATAATACGTATGTCGGACATTGCCGATGTAAGGCGCGGCTACAAAGACACGACATCATTTGCGCGGTTTAACGGTCAACCCTCTGTTTCGATAGAAGTTTCGAAAAGAACGGGGCAAAATATTGTTAAAACCATCGAAAAAGTCCGCGGCACAGTTTCCGAAATAACGAGTCGCCCGGATTGGCCTATGACGATCAAATATGAATATAGCCAAGATAAATCCCGCTACATTCGAGACATGGTGTCTTCTTTGTTTTCGTCTATCGTGAATGCCGTAATCCTTGTCTTTATCGTTTGTATTGCTGCCTTAGGCTTGCGCTCCGCCCTATTTGTCGGTTGGGCCATTCCGGCGAGTTTCCTCATGGCGCTTTTCATGTTTTACGTTCAGGGACAAGCCATCAACATGATGATCATGTTCGGCTTGATTTTATCGGTCGGCGTTCTGGTCGACAGTGCCATTGTCATCATTGAGTATGCTGATCGTAAACTGGCAGAGGGATTGCCCAGAAAAGAAGCCTTTCAAATCGCTGGGGAACGAATGTTCTGGCCAATAATTTCATCAACAGCCACGACGCTCGCGGCCTTTTTACCGCTTTTGTTCTGGGATGACGTGACCGGAAAATTCATGTCCTACTTTCCATTGACCATGATCTATGTGTTATCCGCATCACTTTTGATGGCCCTTGTATTTCTCCCGACCATGGGAACATTAATTGGTCCCCGAAAAGTGTCCAAGCCGACGGCAAACCTGAAAGCCTTATCTGGACAAGATGGTGATCCGACCAAGGTCACAGGCATTATGGGTATTTATATTCGACTGATAAACCGTTTGATCAAATGGCCGCTGCTGGTGTTGGCCGCTACTATTGCAATCTTGGTCGTCATTGTTGTGATGTTTTTAAAGTCGGTCGATGGCCCGCCGCCCAAACCGGTTGAATTCTTTACCGAAGAAGCCAGTGATCAGATTTACATTATCGCCCGGGCACGGGGCAATTCCACAGCCAAGGCAGATTTGGCTATCGCCCAGGAAATTGAGCGGCGCCTCTCTGGTGTCGAAGACCTTCAAGCCATTTATACAGTCGCTGGTGCCGCGGCCAGCCAAGGCGGGGAAGCCGCAGATGGTCCGGGCGAACTCCCTGTGGATACGGTCGCGAGAGTATTCACTGAATTGGTTCCTTTTGATGACCGGAAATACCGAATAACTGAAACCATAGAACAATTACGGGAAGCTACGACGGGCATTCCAGGAATTCTGGTTGAGATTAAAGCGGCAAGTCAGGGCCCGCCTATCGGGAAAGATATTGGTGTTGAGCTCTCTGGCGACAATGTCGACGATATTGCTGCAGGCATCGAAATTTTGCGTCAGAAACTACTATCTACAGACGGCATAATCGAGGTGGAAGATACCAGGCCAGTACCCGGCATCGACTGGGAACTCGCAATTGACAGGACAGAAGCCGGGCGTCTGGGGTTAAACGTCTCGGATATCGGAAATGCTATTCAATTTGTCACCGAAGGCGCGTTGGTCGGTCAATATAGACCTGCTGATGCCAGTGAAGAGGTCGATATCCGCATTCGATACCCGGACAGCAGCCGGGATTTAAAGGTACTGGACAACCTTCGCATTTTAACGCCTTCCGGAGCCGTCCCCTTGTCGTCGGTCATCAAACGTGTGCCCAAAAATCGATTGGACAGCATTTCGCGGCGCGCCCAAAAGCGGTATTACGAAATCAAAGCAAATACGGCCATTGGATATGCGACGAATAAACAGGTCAGCGAGTTAAAAGACTGGCTCTCGAATGAAAACGTTTTAGCGCCCGGGGTGGAATTTCGCTTTCTGGGTCAAGCTGAAGAAAACGCAGCGGCCGCCGAGTTTGGAATGGCCGCAGGTGCCGCCGTCATGTTCATGATGGGTATTATCCTGCTCTTGCAGTTCAACAATTTCTATCATGTCTTTCTAACGCTTTCATCGGTAATTTTATCCATATTTGGAGTTCTACTAGGTTTAACTTACTACCCATTCGTGAGCATGATTTTGGTAATGACAGGGGTAATCGCCCTGGCCGGTATAATTGTGAATAATAACATCGTATTGATCGACACTTATCAACGTTTAACACAAAACGGGTTTCAACCAGAAGACGCCGCTCTGCGAACCGCCGCGCAAAGGCTGCGCCCGGTCATTTTGACAACGCTAACGACGATCGTCGGTTTGATGCCCTTGGTTTTAGGTTGGCAGGCTGACATATTTACAGGTCAGTTTTCGACCAATGGCACGTCCACATCTGACATATGGGCCCCGCTCTCCTACGCACTGGTTTGTGGGCTGGCTTTTGCCACAACAATGACACTCATTGTGACCCCGGTTATGCTGGCAGCACCCACCGTACTGAAAAATAGATTCGTTCGAATATTTGGCCGAAAATACCCGCGGCCTGGTCCAGTCTCGACTATTGCGGAATAATAGCCTCAGCTTCTCGAGGCGCAAAAATTGCTGTATATTGATGGCCGCCTCCAACTAATCGCCGCCGCACTTGCCACGAAAATGGCATGTAAAACACTTCCAGGGCCTGCGAGCGATCGCCGCGTCCTAAGGTCAAGCGCTCAAAGGGAACCTGCACCTGGGACTGAATGCCATTTTCGGTGATGTGGGCAGCGCCTATCTCGAGCTGCCCCGCCGGTAAAGTATCGGGGGACATAATGTTCCAACGTCCAAGCGGCCCTACAGCGCCCTCGCCGATCGCCGTGTTATTCGCGAAAACCCGGATGCGTCCCGGTTGCGCTGACGTGCCAGAAAAGATGACGCCCCCGCTTTCATCGTAATCGATAGATCCCATGGTGATACCGCCGGAAGTGGGCAATCCTCGAAACGGCGATTGGAAGACCGAAGACGGCTTTCCGGGCACTGTCGCAATAATCAATGCCGGCGGCGATTGATCTATGGACGCTTCGTCAACCATAGGCGCGGGAATGCGATAGATCGTCTCGTCCGCCATGACCGGCGTATCGGCCGAGATATATTCCATCAACCGAATGCTCATGGGTTCATTCGGTTCCACTGGCAAATCAACCGACCAGAGTCCGTCTTCATCAGATCTCACCTGAGCGATGGCTGTACCGAAATTGGTAAAAGTCACCGGAATTTTTGGATGCCCTGAGCCATTAATGCTTAGAATATTCTCACTCTCAGAGACGCTTTTAATCAACACAGGTTTCACGGTTAACAAGTTTTCATTGTCGCCAATGTTCTGTTCAGAAGTATCGCTAAAGAATTGGTCTTGAACAGTCTGCGTGATTTGCACCGCGATTAGTAAAACGATCGCAATGATCAATCCGGTTATCAGCATTGATAAAAGTCGGGAGCGCAATTCCAGTTCCTTTATTTCGAAAGCACAAACTAGGCTTTCAAGAAATTTCATTCAATGCTTAAATGCGGCTATGAAAAGTATTTGTGTATTTTGCGGATCCCGCGCCGGAGATGATGACGGATATGCTCGTATTGCCGAGAATGCGGGCTCCGCAATCGGAAAAGCCGGTTATCGTTTTGTTTATGGCGGTGGTTCCTACGGCTTAATGGGGATTGCAGCGAGAGCTGCGTTTAATGTCAACGGTCTTGTACTTGGGATTATTCCGGAATTTCTGATAAATAGCGAAGGAGCCTTCAAGGAGGCTGAGCATCGTGTCGTACCGAATATGCATGTCCGTAAAATGGAAATGTACAAGGAAAGCGACGCTTTCTTAGTCTTACCAGGGGGTATAGGAACCCTTGAGGAAGCGGTGGAAGTCTTGTCCTGGATGCGATTACAACTTCATCAAAAACCCATCGTTTTTCTTTCACACAATAATTATTGGAACCCGATGATCGATCTGCTGAAGCATACAATTTCGGAGGGGTTTATGCCTGATTGGATGAGTACAGAACTTTATCAAGCGAAGTCTGCAAAAGACGCCCTAGCCCGGATCGAGCAGGAATGGGAAACCCCAAAAGAAAAACGGTCTCTCTGGCTGGACGACTAAACCGACTAGTGTTGCGACGCTCCAATCAATAGCTTTCCGCACAATTCTTCCAGCCATTTTGCGTCGGTTTCGTCGAAACTGCCTAATTCCGTCGAGTCGACATCAAGAACAGCGGCCAGTTGTCCTGCCGCGTCAAAAACCGGAACGACGATCTCGGAATTCGACCGACTGTCACAGGCAATATGTCCGGGAAAATCATGCACATCTTCGACGATTTGGGTCTGAAGCGTTGCGGCGGCCGTGCCGCAAACCCCTTTCCCAAACGGAATTCGTAGACAGCCTAAAGTCCCCTGATAGGCGCCGACAACAAGCTCATCTGGCTTCACGGGGTCAACAACATAGAATCCTGTCCAAAAGTAATATTCAAAGGCCTGGCTTAGCAAACAAGCGGCTGAGGAATAGCGCGCGGTAGCACTCGGCTCGCCTTCAATTACAGAAAGGATCTGCTGAGAAACCTCGTTGTAGATGGCATTCTTATCCATATTTATTCCTTCGTTTCGACCGAAATAGTCAAGGTCTTCGGTAAAATCCACCCTCAGTTTAAAAACTTATTTCAACCCTGTTAGCGGGGGTTACGTCTTGCACCGGGTATGCCCGCCTGTTATTGGAGGGCCGTGTCTCAGAATGTCCTCATATCCCCATCTATTCTATCAGCGGATTTTGCTCAACTCGGCGCTGAAGTTTCTGCAATCGACAAAGCCGGTGCTGATATGATCCATATTGATGTTATGGATGGTCATTATGTGCCCAATCTCACCATCGGTCCGGCTGTTGTCAAAGCGCTGAAACCGCACACAAACAAGCCGTTTGACGTACACCTGATGATTGCGCCCGTGGATCCCTTGATAGAAGAATTCGTCAAAGCTGGCGCGGACATAATATCCGTTCATCCAGATTCGGGGCCGCACCTCCACCGCACCCTTCAAACAATCCGGTCCTTTGGCATTAAGAGCGGCATAGCGTTGAACCCAGCTGTTCACGCAGATGTCATCGATTACGTCATTGATGATATCGACCTTATCCTTGTCATGAGTGTAAATCCGGGGTTTGGCGGACAAAGCTTTATCCGGTCCCAACTCAAAAAAATCGAGGCCCTAAGATCCAAGATTGAGGCTTCAGGACATGATATTATTCTTGAAGTCGACGGGGGCGTAAACCCTCTAACGGCCTTGGACTGTATGAATGCGGGCGCAAATGCGTTGGTCGCGGGCAGCGCAGTTTTCAAGGGCGCGGGCACTTATGCCGAAAATATTTCAGCGCTCAGGGGCAGCCCGGCCTCTCGAGTCGCATAGTTTTTCCGACCATGCGGCGTTTTCCGCTCAGTCAGGTGCTCAAGACATCTTTGCAGCATTCCGCCGGAAGAATCGCGGAAGACGTCAAAAACCCTTTTCGAAAAATTAAGTTCCGGTCAACGAACATCGCGACGCTGGAACCGCTGAGTATCCGTAATTTCAGAGGCGACGCGGCCAAAGGAGAGGCCATTCTAAAAGGCCATTTCATTTACGCCAATCAATTGTTGGATGTGGGTAGGCAAGGTGATCCCTGGCCGGTTTTATCACCGTCGGAACGGTTTGCCATTTGGCATCACGGTTTTGATTGGTTGTGGGATATTTCTATGGTGGGATCGAAGGATGCGGCGGAAAAAGGCCGGATATTGGTCGATTTATGGATTGCCCATTACGGAGATTGGAATGCATTTGCGTGGCAGCCCGATATTCTTTCACAGCGACTCTACGCCTGGCTCGGAAATTGGACGTCACTATTGTCATCCGATCGCCTAGACGGATCCGGGCAAGCCCGTCGTAATAATTTGTTTCGCCAAATTCGGCATTTGAAATCCAATTATTCAAAAACATCGCCGGGCATTGAAAAACTCAGAGCCGCTATCGTCATTACACTGGCCGGCCTGGTCCGACCGGACAAATCCTATGACTTCATGAACCGAGGACTCGACTGGGTAGATGAACAAATCCACCTTCAAATATTGCCTGATGGTGGACATGTCAGTCGTCGCCCCGCTGATTGCGTCGAGGCGCTGGAACTATTGACCACGCTGGATCAAGCACTCGAAAAACGAGGCATTGATGGCTCGAACTCCATTAACCGCGCTCTCGAGCGGTTACGCCATATCATTCCCTTTTTTCAAATGCCGGATGGCGGACTGGCTTCATTTAACGGTAGCGGAAAAGGTAACCCGGCTCGGATCACCAATTTGTTGAAGTTCAGCAAAACGACCGCAAGCCCGTTTGTTTATTGCCCTCATACTGGCTATCAGCGCATTCACCAAAACGATACCGTTATTATTATTGATTCCGGCGAAACCACTGCTTTCCCCTACGATAAAAATGCGCATTTGGCCCCCCTCGCTTTTGAAATGTCAACCAAAGGCGGGCGTTTGATTGTCAATTGTGGCTGGGAGGAGGAACAGCCCGAGTCATGGCAGGAGTCCATGCGATTGACCGCGGCCCATTCAACGTTGACCATCGGCAACCTCTCCGCCGGTGAGCTCGTCGGCCCAGGGTTAAGAGGGCAATTATTTGAAAATCATATTGCCGCCGATATCGACAATGTTGAGGCAACGCGCCGCGAGCAATCGGAAGGTGTCTGGCTCGAAATGTCCCACAACGGATATCAGGATCGTACCGGGCTATCCCATCGTCGCAAGTTTTATATTCACGAAAGCGGCAATGATATTCGGGGTGAGGATAGCTTGCTTGTACCCATTGGCCAAACACCCATTTCTCACAATGCTGTGCCCTTTGAAATCCGTTTCCATCTGCATCCAACGGTAAAGGCAACGTTGGCGCAAGATCTACACTCGGCGTTATTGATTCAGTCGGGGCAGATCGGCTGGAGATTTAGAACCGATGGCGGGCCACTGCGAATAGAGCAGTCAGTGTACCTTGCAGAAGGCGATAAACCCGTTAAAACAGAACAAATCGTTATATCCGGGTCTGCCTTTGCAGACGGCGACGGGGAATCCAAGTCCAATCGGGTAAGATGGTCAATTAGAAAGTTGGAGCCTGGCTCATGAGCAGTCCAGTCAGCCGTATATTCAAGGCACCTCTTGTCAGCAAACTGACAGTGATTGCCTATGACGCCTTCTTAGGCGGCCTTTGCATGTATTTGGTGATTAATTGGCGGTTCGCTATAGAAGACAAACCGATCCCCAATGGTATTGTCGAGAGCGCAACGATTGTGTTTGTGCTGTCCTGTATTGCGAGCTGGATATTGACCGATGCCCATAAAGCGATCTGGCGATTTATATCTTTAGATGATGTTAAGAACCTGTTTCAAGCGGTTATTCTGGCGGCAATTATTGCGCCGGTCATTCTATTTTTCTCATTCCGAGCCGACGGATTTCCGAGATCAGTGCCCTTTATCTGTGGGTCTCTGTACTTCTTTCTCCTCATTCTAAGCCGGATGGTCGTGCTGTTTATTCAAAACGGCGACATACGCGCGATCTTTCGCGGTGAAAAAGATGACCTCCCGAATGCTATTCTGATCGGGACCGAAACTTCTCTGTCTAACTACATTCGCGATGTCAGTCGAAAAGCGGCCGGACCTGGCTATAATTTACGGGGGTTAATTGGAACGGATGCTGACCATCGCGGCCGATCTATTCGGGGTATTCCTGTTTTAGGTCAGCTGGAGGAGCTTTCTTCAATCTATCAAGATCTCAAAAACAGGTACAAAACGGCCCCGACACTGATTGCCACCGATGAAAATCAGGGCCGGACGAAGTCCTATAATCTCGTGCGAAAAGCTTCAGAAATCGGCGCGCCGCTCGTACGGGTCACGCAATCCCGGCCCGATACATTATCGCCATTCGAAGCGTCTGACTTGATCGGGCGAGAACTCAAGGCGCTCGATATTGAACCTGTGCGCAGGTTTATCGAGGGCAAACGTGTAATGATCACCGGTGCCGGCGGGACAATTGGATCTGAGATCACGCGACAGGTGGCTGCCTTACTGCCTGCCCGGCTGACACTGGTCGATAATTCAGAGTTTAATCTCTACCAGATTGACAGAGAACTTTCCGAAACCATTCCTGATAAAACCCTCAACTGGTTCCCATTCATTGCCAACGTTTGTGATTCAGCGCGGATGAAAGAAATCTTTGCCGCTGAAAAACCGCAAATAGTGTTGCACGCGGCAGCCCTAAAACATGTGCCTTTATCCGAAATCAACCCGGTCGAGGCACTGCGGACCAATATCGGTGGCACCCAGAATATGATCGCGTTGGCCAAAGAGTTTGAGACGGACAGTTTTACACTCATCTCTACAGACAAAGCTGTGATGCCTTCAAATATTATGGGGGCCAGCAAACGGATCGCTGAAATGCTTACCATGAGCGAAACCAAGGACAATGAATTGTCAGCTTGCGCCGTGAGATTTGGGAATGTTTTGGCATCCACTGGTTCTGTCGTGCCGTTATTTGAAGAACAGATTGCCAAAGGCGGGCCCGTTACCGTTACCCACAAAGATGTGACCCGATATTTTATGACCACCGAAGAAGCAACTTCGCTGGTTCTTCAGGCCGCGGCTTTGAATGCGAACGAACGCCCAGAACTTGGGTCGATCTATGTGCTGGAAATGGGTGAACCGGTGAAGATCAATAAATTGGCCAGACAGCTGATACGATTGCGCGGTCTTGTACCGGACCGAGATATTCAGATCGTTTTTACGGGATTGCGCCCTGGCGAGAAGCTCACGGAAAAACTTATTTATGATGAGGAGCAACTTGAATCTACCTATGTAGACGGGGTCATGCGTTTTACAGGAGCGGAAGACGCCTTCGAGTCCATGAAACTGCCAATCGATGAACTTATGCACAAGGTGGGCCTTCGTGATCGTAAAGCCATCAAAAAAGCTCTTGCGAAATTGCTGCCAAATTATAAACCCAACGGCTCATTGAGTCCTAAAAAGGACAATAAACCCAAGCCAAAACCCAAGCCTGAAAAAGATGCCAAATCCGAATCCCAATCTGCCGCCATTCTCCCCTTCGCGTCTAAGTCCGATTAAACGGGCCCTGATATCCGTATCAGATAAATCAAAGCTCATAGATCAAGCACAAGCGCTGCACGACCGCGGGGTAAAGCTCGTCTCCACAGGCGGCACCAAACGCGCCATTCAAGCCGCGGGGCTGCCTGTCAAAGATGTCAGCGAACTGACCAATTTTCCGGAAATGATGGATGGCCGGGTCAAGACCCTCCACCCTATGGTCCATGGTGGTCTCTTGGGTGACCGGGATCTGGAGACCCATGTTCAGGCCATGAAAGAACAAGGCATTATGTCTATCGATCTCTTGGTGGTGAATCTCTATCCGTTTGAGCAGGCCGTGGCCGGCGGTGGGTCCTATGAAATGTGCGTCGAGAATATCGACATCGGAGGTCCGGCCATGATCCGCGCTGGCGCCAAAAATCACGCTCATGTGGCCGTTTGTGTCGATAGTGATGATGTAGATGCGGTCCTTGCCGAAATGGACGACAATAATGGCCAGGTGTCGGGAACGCTTCGTCGCAAACTGGCCGCCAAAGCCTATTCCCGTTCGGCCGCTTATGATGCTGCCATCTCCAATTATTTTGCTGGCGTTATCGGCGAGACACCAGAATACCGCGCACAAGCCGGCTCTTTAAAACAAGAGCTCCGCTACGGCGAAAACCCGCATCAAACGGCGGCCTTTTACGGCGATGGATCCGACCGCCCAGGTGTGGCGACCGCCGAGCAAAAGCAAGGCAAGGCTTTATCCTATAACAATATCAATGACACAGACGCGGCGTATGAGCTGGTTGCGGAATTTGGCGATGCAGACAATGGCGCTAAACCCGCGGTCGCTATCATCAAACACGCCAACCCCTGCGGCGTCGCTCAGGGCGATGACTTTATCTCGGCCTATAAAGCGGCGCTGGCCTGTGACCCTGTTTCTGCCTTTGGCGGCATTGTGGCGCTGAACGGTACTCTGGATGCGGAAACGGCCAAAGAAATCATCAAAGTCTTCACCGAAGTCGTTATCGCCCCGTCTGCCACTGACGAAGCGATTGCCGCCTTCGCGAAAAAGAAGAACCTGCGCTTGCTCATCGCGGGCGGCCTGCCCAATCCATCAGATCCTAGCCTGACACAGCGCAATGTGGCGGGCGGTATTTTGGTGCAGGATCGGGATAATGGCCATGTGGACGCAGCTGACCTTAAGGTCGTCACCAAGCGCAAGCCCACAGACGCCGAAATGGC
>CALDSY010000109.1 GCA_937924355.1 uncultured Caulobacterales bacterium | reverse complement strand
CGCGACAAACATGACAGCAAAATTTATATTGTGGATGTCAACAAAACCTGCATGCCCGTCATGTGTCTACCACTCAAAGAGCAAATCGCCTGTCAAAGGAAAGCAGGACAAGCCCTGTCCCGAGGACTGGGTATAAGCTGATTGTCGGTGATAGGAGGAGGCATAATCGCACGCGTAGAAACGTCATTTATAAAACAACGCAAGCTCAACGAATTATCAATTAGATGAAAAGTGGCTCCGCAAGTAGGACTCGAACCTACGACCCAGTGATTAACAGTCACTTGCTCTACCAACTGAGCTATTGCGGAATATCACATTGGTAAGTGGGCGGCGTTTAGCAGAAAAAATTGATTCCGCACAAGCCCTAATTTAGACCTAAATCAGAAAAAAAAAGGGGAACCCGAAGGTTCCCAAGGATGTTAGGTGAATGGTGGGGTGTCTTCCGAAGAAGACATGCTCTTTATTAACGAATAAGGTAAACCAAAGGTTAATGCATTGAAGTTTTTTTCATGCTTGATTCAGAGAGATTAATTTCCTTCATTTTTGCGGCTAGCAATCGGCTGATGTATCCAAGCCACCAAGGTAAAACTAATGATCATAAGAAGGAACCAAGAACCCAGCTTTCCCAATGAGACCAACTGCCAACCCGCCGCCTGCCCCGGATATGTCCAGGCACGTGCAAATGTTCCTATGTTCTCGGCAACCCAAATAAAAAGCGAAACCAAAAACAAACCAAAAATCATAGGCATGGGCCGATGTGTTTCGTCCGGTTTAAACCATATTATACCGCTACC
This sequence comes from uncultured Caulobacterales bacterium, assembly GCA_937924355.1. Classification (GTDB taxonomy): domain Bacteria; phylum Pseudomonadota; class Alphaproteobacteria; order Caulobacterales; family Maricaulaceae; genus JACOMS01. The sequence goes on along the minus strand of CALDSY010000109.1, from coordinate 5,201 downwards.
ATATAAAAACAAACACGCGAGAAAGAGCCCGTTTCGAATGTCCACAATATAGTGGTGAGTGAAAAAATTAATGTAAATCAGTAGAGCTAAGAAGAACTGGAGCCCTAAAGGCGGAAATCGCGTAAATTGAAAATCAAAGATACGCCAGGCCCGCGCGATGTAACTTCCGACACAGGCATACATAAATCCAGAAAATAGTGGAACGCCCCCAATCTTTAGGACAGCAGGCTCAGGGTAAATCCATGACCCAACCTGAGTTTTAAACAGTTCCATCGCCGTCCCCACAATATGGAACAACAAGATGACGCGGGCTTCTTCCCATGTTTCCAGCTTAGTCCAGAGGAGCAAAGCCTGAATCATCATAGCAATGAGCGTAATGAAGTCATACCGGTGAAGCGGCGCGCCGTCCGGATAAAACAGATAGGTCAACACAATGACAGCCAGCATCAGGCCCCCAAACAAACAAGCCCAGGCTTGCTTTATGCCGAAACTTAAAAATTCAAATATGCCGAGACTGACGGGGCCTTTGACATATTGCGCCCTCAGTAATTCTCGCCGCTGATGAAGGAAATCTCTCGGAGTCAATCTTTATTCAGCCCTACGTTTCTGGTCGCGTTATGAATTGAACGGCAATTCTGTCTCAATTATGGCCTCAAGAAGATTTTTTAGGACAGGACGAATAAGACTCGCCTTATCCTCCTTATAGGTCCAGGGCGCCACCTCATCCATATAACTGCTTTGACAAAGTTCCATTTGAATTGCGTGAATATTGTCTTCGGGCCGGCCGTAATTGCGGGTTGTCCAGCCACCTTTAAAGCGGCCATTGAGAACAGACGTAAACTCGGTTTGTGACTCGCAAACCGTTTCGACAGCTTCTGACAAGGCGTCACTACATGACCGACCACCAAAAGTGCCTATATTCAAATCCGGTAACTTTCCTTCGAATAAAAAAGAAACCTCTGATTTGATGGAATGGCAATCGTAAAGAATGGCATAGCCATGCAGGGCAGTTAGCCGCTCAAGCTCTTGCGCGATAAGGTCGTGATAAGGTTTGTGAAAAACTTGCCGCCGAAATTCTATCTCGGCCGCGTCCGGTTCTTGTCCCGGGTTATAGATCCGCGTCCCCTCGAAATTGATCAGGGGACATAAACCGGTCGTATTCTGCCCCGGATAAAGGCTTTGCCCGTCCGGGGGACGATTGGCATCTATGACATATCGATGGAAATGCGCCTGTATGATGGTCACGTCCTCTATGAGCCCATCATACAGTCTCGGGATATGCCAGTCCGTATCAGCCAAGGATCGGCCCGCCGAATTTAGCTTGTCAGAAATGTCATCTGGCACATAGGTTCCGCTATGGGGTATCGACAAGACAAGCGGCAGGTTTCCGCGCTCTAAGGTGACCGGCCCGTTCATAACTGAGACTTCAGGCGTTGCAGGGTTGTCACATATGCAGCTTTGATCGCTGCGTGTTTTATGTGACGCCCGTTTTTGACCCTATGACGTCCGGCGGACCAGACATCACTAATATAGCCATCATTGCCCGCAAAGATAAAAGCATCAAGGATACCATCACCTGTTTGCCCAAGCAGATTGACCTGATCGGCGCTTAACGCCACCAGATCTGCTAAAAAACCCGCCTCGATCCGCCCGGACCGGCGTCCTGTCGCCAAAGCACCGCCCTTGAGGGCGCCTTCATACAGCGCCCGCCCGCATGACCGCTCAGCGTCCCCGTAAACAACGCGGCGGCGTGTCTGTAGGCGCTGGGAATATTCCAGCGTTCTAAGCTCTTCTGAGAGGCTAATATAAACGTTTGAGTCAGAGCCAATACCGAACGTTCCGCCAGCCTCTTGATATCGAACCCCATCGAAAATCCCGTCCCCCAAATTACTTTCGGTAATCGGGCACAGTCCGGCCACAGCCCCAGAGCGGGCCAAGGCCCGGGTTTCATCGGGCAACATTTGAGTGGCGTGCACCAGGCACCAGCTCTCATCTACATCTACATTCTCCAAAAGCCACTCGACCGGTCGGGCCCCGTATGCCTCCATGACTTGATCCACCTCGGCCTGCTGCTCAGCGATATGGATATGTTTAACGCTCTTCGAAGCTAGGGATGCTGCGGCCCTCAATCCATGAGGATCAACCGCCCGCAATGAATGCGGCGCAACGCCTATCCGGGCATCCGGCGGCAATTCGGATAAAGCCCGCTTTGCCGCCTCATAGAGTTTTGCATAGCGGTCTATATCATTGCCGAAGCGCAACTGCCCGCCTGTCAGAGCGCGGTCATCACACCCTCCGCGCTGATAAAGCACTGGTAAGTGGGTGAGGCCTATACCGGACTGGCTTGCGCCCGCAATGATCGCTTCGGAAAGCTCGGCGATATTATCATAGGACCTTCCGCCCGTCTGATGATGCAGGTAGTGAAATTCCGCGGATGAGGCGAACCCAGCCTCGAGCGTCTCCATTTGCTGAAATGCCGCTATCGCTCTAACGTCGTCGGGCGTCAGGTTTTCAACGAACTGATACATCAGCTTACGCCAGGACCAGAAACTGTCGGTAGGATCCTCGCCGCGGCTTTCCGTCATCCCGGCCATGGCACGCTGGAAGGAGTGGCTATGGAGATTACCGGGCGAGGCCAGTAAAATGTCGACCGTGTCGCCTTGTTTGGGCGCATTTTTTCTAACCGACGCAATCTGCCCGGCCGTGTCAATTTGAACTAAAACATCATCTTGCCACCCATCGGGCAACAAAGCTGTCTTGGCCCAAATCTTTGTCACACAGCTGCCTTTATAGCCTCAAGGGCATCGTCTGCTCCGGCAACGTTGGAGCCGCCAGCCTGCGCCATACCTGGTTTTCCGCCGCCGCGGCCGCCGACTTTCTCAGCGCCAGCATTGACCAGGTCGACCGCCGAATATTTGTCAGTGAGATCGGGCGTCACCGCAACACCGACCGCAACTTTGCCGTCATCGGTTGCCACAAACGCGACCACACCGCTGCCAATGCTTTGCAACTGATCATTCATCATGCCGCGCAAGTCTTTGCCGGATACGCCGTCCAGCACTTTCCCTAGGAATTTGATGCCGTTAATCTCTTCAGCGGCCATACTGCCGCCGCCACCGCCGCCCAAAGCGATCTTTTTCTTAAGCTCAGAGATTTCCTTTTCCATTTTACGGCGGTCATCCATGAGGCTCTTGACACGCTCAGGGACCTGATCCGGTTGAACCTTGAGATTGGCCGCTAGTTCGCGGGTAAGCGCCGCCTGCCCTTCCAGATATTGCCGAGCTTCCGCGCCTGTCACCGCTTCTACACGCCGAATACCGGCCGCCACTGCGCCTTCTGAAATGATTTTGAAAAGCGCAATATCGCCAGTGCGGTCAACGTGCGTGCCGCCGCAAAGTTCCACTGAATAAGGCTTATCCTCATCGCCGAGCGGATCACCGAGCGCCAGAACACGGACTTCATCACCGTATTTTTCGCCGAACAAAGCCATGGCCCCGGCCTCAATGGCGGCCTCGGGCGCCATTAAACGAGTGTCGGCCTTAGCGTTTTGCAGGATAATTTCATTCACCTCGTCTTCGACTTTGGAGAGCTCGTCCTTTGTGATCGCGCCCCCATGTGAAATATCAAATCGGATGCGTTCGCCGTCAACCATTTGCCCTTTTTGTGTAACGTGGGGCCCCAGAATTCGGCGCAGCGCCTCATGCATAATATGTGTGGCTGAGTGATTGCGCTTGGTCTTTTCGCGATTGTCGCCATCGACTTGTAAACTGCCCTGATCTCCAACTGAGACAGACCCTTTGAGGGTCCCGATATGGACATGTAGATCTCCCGCCTGTTTCTGTACGTCCGTCACATCGATCACAGCGCCGCTATCAAAGGCCACAACACCTTTATCGCCGGCCTGTCCGCCGCTTTCAGCATAAAACGGCGTTGATTTGGTTACGAACATGATATCGCCATCAGCGGCCGTCTCAACCTGGCCATCCGATGTGATCAAGGCTGCAATCTGTTCCGTTCCATGCAGGTTTCCGTACCCTGTAAATTCTGTCGCGCCGACGGTTTCACGGACATTGTGCCAGATTTCTTCTGTGCCTGCGTCGCCAGAGCCTTTCCAGGCCGCCCGCGCCCTGTCTTTCTGCTCGGCCATTGCCACGTCAAACTCGTCTGTATCGACGCTAATCCCGCGGCTGCGTAGGGCGTCTTGGGTCAAATCAAGGGGGAACCCATAAGTGTCATAAAGTTTGAAGGCCGTTCGGCCGGATAATACATCCCCTTCGCTTAGCTCTTTTGTGGCGCTCTCCAGAAGTTCAGTTCCGCGCCCCAAAGTCTGGCGGAAGCGGACTTCCTCTTGCTCAAAGGTAGCCTCAATGCTGGCCTGGGCGCGGCCCAATTCAGAGTATGCGTCGCCCATTTCGCCCAGAAGCGCCGGGACGAGTCGATGCATAAGTGGGTCCTTTGCACCGAGAATATGGGCATGGCGCATAGCGCGGCGCATAATACGGCGTAAGACATAACCCCGGCCTTCATTGGAGGGTGAGACGCCGTCTGCCATCAAGAATGAACAGGCCCGCAAATGATCCGCGATCACTCGGTGTGAAAATTTTGCATCGCCCTCGGCATTGACACCGGTTAGTTCGACGGACGCAGCAATAAGATTTTTAAATAAATCGATGTCGTAATTATCATGTTCGCCCTGTAGGATTGCGGCAATACGCTCAAGTCCCATACCCGTATCAATAGAGGGTTTTGGCAAATTGATCCGTTCGCCGGACGCCAAGCTTTCAAACTGCATGAAAACCAGGTTCCAAATTTCAATAAACCGATCGCCGTCCTCTTCAGCTGTACCGGGAGGGCCGCCCCAAATGTGATCGCCGTGATCAAAAAATATTTCCGAGCACGGACCGCAGGGTCCCGTATCGCCCATGGCCCAGAAATTATCCGAGGATGCGATGCGAATGATCTTCTCTTCCGGGAGGCCCGCAATTTTCTTCCAAAGATCAAAGGCCTCATCGTCTTCGGCATATATCGTGATCAAGAGCTTTTCTTTTGGAAGGCCAAAGTCTTTGGTCACCAAATTCCAGGCCCGCTCAATGGCATGATCTTTGAAATAATCTCCAAACGAAAAATTACCCAGCATCTCAAAAAATGTGTGATGCCGCGCCGTGTAACCGACATTATCGAGATCATTATGCTTACCGCCC
>CALDSY010000108.1 GCA_937924355.1 uncultured Caulobacterales bacterium | reverse complement strand
TGGGTTGTCGTGGGGTCAGCTGGATGGGGCAATCTTGACGCCTTGCTCAAGAGTAATCCGCCGCGCGAGCCCTATGTCATGACGACATTCCATTATTACGACCCATTTGAATTTACCCATCAGGGGGCGACCTGGATACCGGGGGCAAACTATCCAACGGGCGTGAAATGGTCAGGCCTCTCCCATGAACAAGCCGCCATTCGTAAAGATCTGGATATTGCCGCCAAATGGCGTGACCAAACTGGACTTCCTATGTTGTTAGGGGAATTTGGCGCCATCGGCAAAGCTGACAATCAAAGCCGCGCCCATTGGGCTGAAGTGGTACGCGCCGAGTCCGAGAAACGCGGCATAGGCTGGTGCTATTGGGAATGGGGAACCGGGTTCCCTGCCTTTGATGTGGCGGGCGGTCGCTGGGTCCCCGGCATGAAACGTGCCTTGACTGGGCGCTGATCGCGCCGGCAAGTTCAAAGAGCGCTTGCCCCCCTTAGCGCCCCCTGTTAGAAGCCGCCAAAATTAACAGGAAGCCTTCCTATGAAAATGAACGGTAACGAGATCAAGCCGGGCAATATTATCAAGCACCAGGACACGCTCTGGGTGGCGGTGAAATGTAATGCAGTGAAGCCGGGTAAAGGCGGGGCCTTTAATCAGGTGGAGCTGAAGAACCTGCTCGATGGCCGCAAGCTGAATGAGCGTTTTCGCGCGGCGGAAACCGTAGAGCGCGTACGTCTGGAGCAGAAAAAACACACCTTTCTTTACGCAGATGGCGAGATGCTCGTTTTTATGAACGGCGAGACCTATGAGCAGATCAATCTGCAAGCCGAATTTATCGGCGACCGAGCTGTGTTTTTGAACGACGGCATGGAAGTGGATGTAGACTTTTACGAAGAACGCCCCATCAGCGTGTCTCTGCCTGAACAGGTTATTCTAGAGGTTCAAGACACAGAGCCTGTGGTCAAAGGCCAGACAGCCGCAAACAGCTATAAACCCGCCACGCTGGAGAACGGCGTTCGGACCACTGTGCCGCCCTTCATCAATGTGGGCGAGAAGTTGATCATCAACACAGAAGACGGCTCCTACGTTAAGCGCGCCGATTAAGATCTAACCATGGCCCCAACTTATTCCCCCATAATGACCGTCATGCAAAAGGCGGCGCGCAAAGCATCGCGCGGACTTCTAAGAGACTTTAGCGAGGTTGAGCAATTGCAGGTTTCTCGCAAAGGACCCGCAGATTTTGTCTCCAAAGCTGATAAGCGCGCCGAAGAGGTTATCTATGAGATCCTGACAGAGGCCCGGCCCGGCTATGGGTTTCTCATGGAAGAGTCGGGGGTAAAAGAAGGGACCGATAAAACTCATCGCTTCATTATTGACCCGCTTGATGGCACAACCAACTTCCTTCACGGCATTCCGCATTTTGCGGTTTCCATCGCCCTAGAGCGCAACCTAGAGGGCACGCCAGAACTCGTCGCCGGGGTCGTTTATTGCCCTGTGACAGACGAAATGTTTTTCGCGGAGAAAGATAAAGGCGCCTTTATCAATGATGGGCGTCTGGGCGGGAGTGACCGACGACTACGCGCTGCCAAACGCAATGACTTTTCTGCGGCCCTGTTTGCAACAGGCATACCGTTTCTGGGGCGTCCTGGACATACGCGCCTGTTAAAAGAACTACATCAAGTGATGGGAGCAAGCAGCGGTGTGCGGCGTCTTGGGGCCGCATCCCTGGATCTGGCTTGGACGGCTGCCGGACGATATGATGGATTTTGGGAGCGCGGCCTCGCGATCTGGGATATCGCCGCGGGCGTTTTGATTTGTGAAGAGGCGGGGTTGAAAGTGGCCAGTCTAACTGATGGCAATGTGTTGGACACGGGCGATATCATCACCACCAATTCTGCCTTGTGGGACGGTCTTATGGCCCGCGTTGATTTCAAATAAAAAACCCGACCTAAGCCGGGTTGAAAAACTTAATACAAGTCAAGGCCTACTTGTTGTAGACGCTCTCTTTGTTAAAGTGCTGGCACAGCAGATAGTACACAACTGCGCGGTACTTGCTCGGATTGGATTTTCCGTACTTTTCCATGACTTTATCGATCGCTTCGTTCAAAGCCGGTCCATCCTTGAGGCCCAGCTTTTTGATCAGGTAGTTGTTCCGGACTGTGTCAAGTTCTGACTGGTCTGAGGCAGAAACGGTTGAAGAGTCCCGATTATAAATTGAAGGACCGCAACCGATAGTAACCTTGCGCAGCAGGTCCATATCAGGCTTAACACCGATCTTGTTTTTCAGATCGTCAGCATATTTTTCGATGAGTGCGTCGCGTTTGCTCATTATTTACTCCCTATAACAAATGACATTCATACAACGGTTTGGGTTCCGCACGGATGGCGACCTAGAAATAACGTGATCCCCCTGCCCCCAGACATTGTATTTATAAAGTTTTCTATCGCGTCAGGGGCGCGAACGCTAGGCGAATGTTCACCTTATTGCAGTTAACCCGCGCTTATTGGGTCGGATTATGAGTATTAGGATCATTTTTCGAAGCTTGACCCATAGATTTTGCATGATATAGAGCCGCCTGACCGAGCGGGGGACCGATCAAAGTAATCCCGTGACGAACTGGAGAAGAGAAATGAAAAAGGATATCCATCCGGATTATCACATGATCACCGTGCAAATGGTGGACGGAACAGAATACCAAACGCGATCAACATATGGCAAAGAAGGCGACCGCCTTGTGCTGGATATTGACAGCAAGACTCACCCGGCCTGGACAGGCGGAGATCAGAAACTGATGGATCGCGGCGGACGCGTTTCCCGTTTCAAAGACAAATTCAAAGGCTTTGTATAAGCCCGAAAAAATATCATCAAAAAAGCCCCGTTTTACCGGGGCTTTTTCTTTGGATAAAAAATGTCGAGGGGTTAGCCCCGACCAGTCTCAAGGGGTTGAGAGACAGTAATTAGTTTTTAAATAAGTTTGGCATGCCGGCTGAGTTTGATGTTGGTTTGAAAACTTTCGCGGCTGAATTTTGTGTTCCGTAAGCCCGCTTGATGTGTTTGGTATCTGTTTTCAGATAGTTCGCGGTTACCTTTTTTTCTTTTACTACGACCCGAACCACTTTGCGCTCGACCTTAGGCGCTTGGTCTGAAGAAGATGTAGATCCAGCCATAGCTGGCGTTGAAAGCATGGATGTCAGTAAAATAATTCCCAGTGTTCTTTTCACCGTGTTTTCCTTTTTGTTAGCCCGATGATCACGGTTTACAAAAAGCGCGTTGAAATGGTGTAAAACTTATTAAAATTATTGTTTACCCTTTTTAACCCTGTTTCTTCACGGGACGGAAACCACTCTTACCGGACCATGAAGAGTAGCTTAACCGGATATCAAATCCTGTTGTGTAATGGACCCCATGAACAAAGAAAAACTCATAGAATTAGGTGAATGGGCAGACGCCAGAGTGAACTCCGGTGAAGAACCGCCCTGGACCTTTTACAAGCTCAAGCAATTAGCCGAGCTCGCCTACGAATTTGCCGAAGGCATTGATGCAAATTTTGCATTTACGCCCGGTCTTCAGCTCGATGATGAACCCGTTTTTGAGTTAAAAGGTGAAAACGTTGTTCGCCTGCAAACGCCGCCGCGCCCGCAAAGCTCAAATTTGCCCGCCTAGAAACTTCCTAAAGAAATGGGGAACTGGCCTGAATAGGTCTGACTTCTGGGACTTTGTCCTTGATGAGCGGCGTAAATTGTTTGGCGAGAAAAGCCTCGATGCCGTCTCGCATGGCCTGATCTTCGATTTCAGCCCAAGTCACCATCATAGGCCCGCTCTCTACGTAACGCATGATCTGATGATTGAGACGATGTGCGGCAAGGCGCGCAGCGATGTTACCCTGACCAATTCGAACAATGCGCGGGTTTTCGCCCCCATGCCAGATCATATAAACACCTGTTGCATGAAGGTTCGTCAAATCCAGGTTAGACAAATTCAGCCATTTGTTATCGATAGATTTAGCCCAAAGTAGCCTATGCATGCCGCGAATCACTCCCTCTTCCTGTGTCATAATGAGCATGGTTCGCCCATTTTTGTCAAAATGATTTCATTCCCACGCTGAAATTGTCTAGATCGTTTTTATGGCGGACCCCAAACCCCTCACCCTTTGCCCACCAGCCAATATTGAATTTGGCCAAAAGTCGGCGCCTGAAGCGCGGGATTTTGATGACATATATTTCTCAACCGATGGCGGCGCAGAGGAAACCCGCGTTATTTTCCATCAGGCCTGCGAGCTACCGCAAAGATGGCAGGACAGACCATATTTTGCCATTGGTGAACTTGGTTTTGGCACCGGGCTGAATTTTCTAGAAACTTTGACACTCTGGCAAAGCCACAGCCAGCCGGATCAAAGGCTTCATTACGT
>CALDSY010000107.1 GCA_937924355.1 uncultured Caulobacterales bacterium | reverse complement strand
AAGTAGAGCTTGGCCATAAAGATGCGCTAGCAGAGGCCTTATTGAGTCGCTAGGTCAATTACGTTTTTGTTTGACAATAGTTTCATTTGCTCGTACGAGCCGCCAAATTTTCCGCGCAAATCAGATTTGCGCTCCGAGCTGTGCGAGCCCATGTAAAGTGGATGATGCAGACGGGGTCCTCCGGTCGATGTGAACATCCACCGGGGCTAATTCTGCTGTGTGGAAACGAAGTTGTAGTTTAAAGGCTTTTGATGTTTGAGGCATTAGGCGATAAATTAGGGAACGTATTTGACGGCTTAACCGGTCGCGGAGCCCTGTCTGAAAAGGATGTTCAGGCCGCCTTGCGCGAAATCCGCGTTGCTTTGCTCGAGGCCGATGTGGCGCTACCGGTCGTCAAGGATTTCATCGCCTCTATCAGAGACGAAGCCGTTGGCGAAAAAGTCATCAAATCCATTAAGCCGGGCCAGCAAGTCGTTAAAATCGTTCATGACGGTCTGGTGCAGATGCTGGGCGGTGTCATTGGTGAAGATGAAGATGCGCAGGCCGAAGCCGCCAAAGCTTCCGAGCTGAATCTTACAGGCAAGCCGCCAGTGGCAATACTGATGGCTGGTCTACAGGGCTCTGGTAAAACCACCACAACTGGTAAAATCGCCAAATTCCTCAAAGAAAAGACCAAGAAAAAGGTCCTACTGGCATCTCTCGATACGAACCGTCCGGCTGCGATGGAACAATTGGGTATTCTGGCCGATCAAGTTGGTGTTGATTTTCTGGAAATCATCAAAGGCCAAACGGCCATGGAAATCGCTAAGCGTGCCATGGAACAGGGCAAGCTTGGTGGCTACGATGTGGTCTTCTTGGATACAGCTGGCCGAACAACCATCAATGAAGACCTGATGGCTGAGGTTGAAGCCATTGCGCAAGAGACCCAGCCCATTGAAACCATGCTGGTCGCCGATGCCTTGACTGGTCAGGACGCCGTCGAGACGGCCAAACGGTTCCACGCGCAACTTCCGCTGACGGGCCTGATCCTCACCCGGATTGACGGGGATGGCCGAGGCGGTGCTGCGCTTTCCATGCGGGCAGTCACGGGCTTGCCAATCAAATTCTTAGGGACGGGTGAAAAACTGGACGCATTGGAAGCTTTCAATGCTCGGCGTCTGGCAGACCGAATACTAGGTCAGGGCGATGTGGTTTCACTGGTTGAAAAAGCCGCCGAAGTCATTGACCAAAAGGAAGCCGAACAGCTCGCCAAGAAAATGGAGAAGGGCAAGTTCGACCTGGAAGACCTGGGTAATCAACTGGCTCAAATGGAAAAAATGGGCGGCATGGGCGGCATTATGAAGCTCATTCCCGGCATGCGTAAAATGCGCAAGCAAATGGATGATATGGGCGGCATGGACAACAAGCTCCTGAAACAACAGCGCGCCATTATCCTTTCCATGACACCGGAAGAGCGCAAAAACCCGGCCATCCTCAAGGCCTCGCGAAAGAAGCGCATTGCGGCCGGCTCTGGAATGAGTGTTCAAGAAGTCAACAAGCTTATCAAAATGCATCGCCAAATGAGCGACATGATGAAGAAGCTCGGCAAAAAAGGCATGGCCGGCATGATGGGCCAAATGATGGGCGGCATGCCGGGAATGCCAAAAGGTATGATGGGCGGCAAAGGCCTCGGAGGTATGGGGGGCGGCATGCCCAATCCCGCCGATATGGATCCGGCCATGCTGGAAAAATTACAGGAACAAATGGCCAAAGGCGGCCTTCCTAAAGGATTACCCGGAATGGGCGGCAGCAAGCTTCCTGGTCTCGGGGGAGGCGGATTACCGGGTCTCGGTGGTCCTAAGAAAAAGTAGAGTAAGATAATCGAATTGTCATAAGAAAAAGGAATAGAACTCATGGCACTGAAACTTCGTCTGGCCCGTCACGGCGCCAAAAAACGTCCTTATTACCGGATCGTTGTCGCTGACAGCCGTTCACCACGTGATGGTCGCTTCATCGACCGCGTCGGTTCATATAACCCCATGCTGCCAAAAGACAGCGATGACCGGGTCAAACTGGATATCGAAAAGTGCCAGGAATGGCTCGGCAAAGGTGCTCGTCCAACAGACCGCGTTGCGCGTTTCTTAAGCGACGCCGGGATATGGGAATGGAAAGCCAGCAATAACCCGAATAAAGCCAAGCCGGGCGAGAAAGCGCTGCAGCGTATCGAAGAGAAAAAAGACAAAGCCGAAGCCCGTAAGGCGGCTGAAGCTGAAGCTAAAGAAGCTGCGAAAGAGGCCGCTGCCGCTGCTGAAGCTGCTGCCGCTGCTGCCGAAGCCGAAGAAGCCGCTGCCCCGGCCGAAGAGGCACCTGCGGAAGAGGCTGCTGCTGAAGCACCTGCGACAGAAGAGGCACCGGCAGAAGAAGCCCCCGCTGAAGACGCAAAGTCTGAAGAAGAGTAGTTCTTTTTAAAGATCACGACGAATTGCCCCGCCTTGTGCGGGGTTTTTTTGTTGGTTGCAGCGCAGAGAATAGGTGATTAGGCTACCTATATGACTTTCACAGATGCCATCGCCAAAGCCATGAACGATCAGCTGATCCTGATCGCCTTTCCTTTTTTCATTTTAATGCTGGTGGTTGAATATGCGCTGGATAAACGGCGCAATCACGGCCTCTATGAGAAAAAGGATATGTGGACGTCTCTGTCCATGGTGCCGATTACTTTGATTGTCGACATTCTACCCAAGGCACTCGCCTTTGTGGCCATTGTTTGGCTGCACGAAGCCAATTGGCTCGGCCTGCGCGATGTTATCGGGCGGCAATGGTGGGCTTGGGGGCTTTTATTTTTCGCCGATGATCTGACTTATTATATTATGCATCGGGGAAATCATGAGGTGCGTCTATTATGGGCCGGGCATATTCCTCATCATTCTTCGCAATATCTCAATTACGGAACGGCCCTCCGGCAGGGCGTTGGTGAACGTGTGCATAAATATCTGTTCTGGTTGTGGCTGCCCATAGTGGGTTTTGATGCCATTATGATTTTCATCATGATCAGCCTCAACTTGATCTATCAATACTGGACCCATACAGAGCTGGTGCGTCGCATGCCCAAATGGTTTGAGTTTATCTTCAATACGGCCTCCCATCACCGCGTGCATCATGCCTCTAACCCACGCTATCTGGACCGTAATCATGCGGGGGTCCTGATTATCTGGGACCGCCTGTTCGGCACATTTTCCGAAGAGAAGGATTTTGATCCGCCCAAATATGGTCTGGTTAGAAACATTGAGAGCCACAACCCGGCCTATGTAGTTTCCCATGAATATGCCGCTATCTGGCGGGATGTGCGCGCGACTAAAAAATGGTCACACAAACTGAAATATATTTTCGGGCCACCCGGCTGGAGCCCTGATGGATCGCGGCAAACTTCAAAACAGATCCGAACTACCGTGGGAGGTTCGAGTTAGGCGCAAGCTAAGCCGAGAGTTAGGCAGAGCTTTCTAATATTTATCCTTAATGGACATGGTGAACACACGAATCGCAAGTGGAGCAACACCATGCCAACCCAAACTGAAACTAAAACCCGCCTTAAAACTGTAAGTACCGGCCTGAGATCAAATATGCGCCGCGGCCGCCATGCTTATCTGGGCCTTCACGGTCTGGCCTATGACCGTCTGCAGATGCGCCGCGAGCAGGTGAAAACACTACGGGCGACACTATTTGATGATCTGGCCGAAAAAGGCGAGACAACCGTCAAGCAGGCTGAGGTTCTTTTCAAGCGCGCTCAAAAGGGGGCCTGGGAAAACTATGCCGGTACAACCGACAAACTGACAGACGCCTTACCCATCAAAATCAAATCTCGTGTCGAAACCCTTGAGGACGAGTTGGAAGAGCTGCAGGCAAGTTTTGATCGCCTGTCAAAGTCAGCAGCGAAAGAAGCCAAGAAAGCCAAGAAGAAAGCCGCTAAGACGACCAAAGCAGCGAAAAAGGTCGTTACAGAGGCTGTCACGGAAACATTGAAGGCTAACGCCGAAACCGCTGAACCGATCATCGAAACCAAAGTTGAAACACCGGCCGTCAAAACAGAGACAAAAACACCTCGCCACATCCCTTACTACAATGATGTTAAACGCTATGATCCGCTGGCGAGTGAAGACGTTGTCCGCAAGATCGTCAATCATTGCGGCATCGCGCTGCGCTCAGAAGACGCCCGCTATGTGGCCTGTTCCGATGAAAGCGAACGCGTCACGGTTCGCGAAAGTTGGCTGAAGCGTAAATTGGGTCTGACAGCACTAGATGCCGATCTGGACAAAAAGGTTTTGGCTGTCTGCGATTTGATGCAGCGCGATCAGAAGAAAAACCGCGTAACTTTTTATTACCTGCTGGCCAAAAAAGAGCGCCTGCTGGACACACTTTAAGAGCTCTCCCCTGAGGGTTTGATTTTAAGCCCTCATTTTGAAGGCCGGCTGCTTCTTGTGCAGTCGGCCTTTTTCAGGCCTATGGTATAAGTTTAGGGTAGAAATTCGCGCCCTGCCTGTGTTATAAGCCTTGTTCCAAGAAATAATATTGCGTGGAAACGGCAAATGAAGAAATGGACTCCTTCATCCTGGCGCTCAAAGCCAGCCTTGCACATTCCGGAGGATTATCCGGACCTGGAGCATTTGGCTCAAGTTGAGAAAACCCTTAAAGGTTATCCGCCGCTGGTGTTTGCCGGTGAGGCCCGCAACCTGAAAAGACGCCTGGGCGAAGTGGCTCTAGGTAATGCATTTCTGATGCAGGGCGGGGATTGCGCCGAGAGCTTTAAAGAGTTTCATCCAGATAATTTGCGGGACATGTTCCGTGTTATGATGCAGATGGCCGTCGTGCTAACTTATGGTGCGGGGCAGCCTGTGGTCAAAGTAGGCCGTATCGCCGGCCAATTTGGCAAGCCGCGCTCATCCTCAACGGAAACGCGGGACGGGATCACACTGCCCAGCTACCGCGGGGATAATATCAACGGCATGGCGTTTACGCCCGAGGCCCGGACACCGGATCCTGAGCGCTTATTAAAGGCATACGGTCAATCGGCGGCGACGCTTAATCTGCTTCGCGCTTTCTCAACAGGCGGTTATGCCAATCTCCGCAATATTCATAAATGGACATTGGGATTTGTTGGCGGATCCGAGCAAACAGAAAAATATAAAGTCCTTTGCGATAAAATCACTGAGGCGCTCAATTTCATGGAAGCCTGCGGGGTGACCCCGCAGAGTACGCCGCAAATGGCGCAGACGGAATACTATACCAGCCATGAAGGCTTATTGTTGGG
>CALDSY010000106.1 GCA_937924355.1 uncultured Caulobacterales bacterium | reverse complement strand
TTAATGATATGCGCGCTTTCATGCATTTCTTCGACGCGGCAGAGATAGCGATCATAGCAATCACCGTTCTTGCCCAGCGGAATTTTGAATTCCAGCTCATCGTAAACCGAGTAAGGTTGCGCCCGGCGCAAATCCCACGGGATGCCCGATCCGCGAACCATTACGCCCGAGAAACCCCATTCATAGGCGTCTTGCTTGGAAACCACACCGATATCCACATTGCGCTGTTTGAAAATCCGGTTTTCAGTCAAAAGCGTTTCAATATCATCGAGCTTTTCATGGAACTGATCACACCAAGCATCAATGTCGGCGATCAATTGCGGCGGCAGATCTTGATGGACACCGCCCGGGCGGAAATAGGCCGCGTGCATACGCGAGCCAGACGCCCGCTCGTAAAACACCATGAGCTTTTCGCGCTCTTCAAAGCCCCAGACCGGCGGCGTCAAAGCCCCCACGTCCATGGCCTGTGTGGTGACATTGAGCATATGCGATAAAATGCGCCCGATCTCGGAGAAGATAACTCGGATAAACTCGGCGCGCCGCGGCACTTCGATCCCAGCTAGCTTTTCAATAGCCAAGCAATAGGCATGCTCTTGATTCATGGGCGCCACATAGTCGAGGCGATCAAAATACGGCATGGCCTGAAGATAGGTTTTGTGCTCGATCAGCTTTTCCGTACCCCGGTGCAGCAGACCAATATGCGGATCAACGCGCTCGACGATTTCACCGTCCAGCTCCAAAACAAGACGCAAAACGCCGTGCGCTGCCGGGTGTTGAGGGCCGAAATTGATCGTAAACTTTCGATCATCGCCCTCAAGGAGTGCTGTGGTCTGCTCAGACATTAAATTATAGCTTCCTAAACTCTACGATTAGTCCCAATTTATTGCGCTATTAAAGACATAGCCCTCTTCGGTGGGCTCTTCGATTTTTGCCTTAAAGATCGCTTCGTCGTATTTTTTCTCGCAATCTTTACGCAATTCCAGAGCACGATCTGCGCCCATTTCCTTCAACGTGTCAAATGCAGAAGGCTTATCTTCATCCGCATTCAAATCAACCAGCTGATCCGGCGGGTGTCCCTCCCGGCGAATAGCGGCAATTTCCACCATATTCCAAACAACTGCACGCTCTAAGGTCGCTGTGAAATCGCGATAATCCGTCATGGACTTTATCGCAGCAGCGCCGCAGAGGTCCGCCTTTTCGGAACTCATCGGCGGAATGAGCTTTGCAATTCTGTCTGTACGTCCCATCCGGTGAAGCTGCGCGGAATCAAACTTCTTCCAGCACTCTTTATTGATCCCTTTGGCGACCTTAAAGAGCCTTTTCTGCTCTTTTTCGTCGGCACTTTTGAAGTGATCATACTCGGCCTTAACCTCATTCATGCCTTTGTTGAAAAGCATGTCTGTCTGCATATTGCTTCTGTAGGATATCTCTAACTTTGGCGCGGCGTCAGCAGCGCGGACCGCGCGCTTATTATCCGTATCAATCAAATCTGTATTATTGGCCGCATAATCAATGACGCGCGATGACAACAAGCACTGCTGCGTTTTCTCTTTGGAAATTTTTTCAGCTGTTCGCGCCTCTATGGCGTCAAAGATGGGCGTCTGCGCGATTGCCGACACTGGCAACATCAAGGCACACCCCACAAAAATTGTCGTTTTTAAATAATTCATACCTTCCTCCTACTCAGCACTTTCTTTTTCATCCCCAGGCAGCACGTATTTCGCGCCCTCCCAAGGGGACATGAAATCGAAGCTGCGATATTCTTGCGGCAGGTTGACGGGTTCATAAACCACCGCCTTGCGTTCCTCGTCGTAACGCACCTCAACATACCCGGATAACGGAAAATCTTTGCGCAGCGGATAGCCCTCAAAACCGTAATCCGTCAAAAGACGGCGCAAGTCGGGATGCTGATCAAAAACGATTCCATACATATCGAAGGCTTCGCGCTCATACCAATCAGCATTTGGGAATATTTCTGCCATAGACCGAACAGGCTCGTCCTCGTCCGTCGTAACTTTCACGCGGACCCGCTGATTATGAGCCATAGACAGGAGGTGATAAACGACATCAAAACGCCGTTCTCGCGCCGGATAGTCGACACCACAAAGATCAATCAGGCTATCGAATTTACATTGGGCATCACTCTTCAGAAAAGTAATAACCTGCTTCACAGCTGCACGGCGCGCATTGATCGTCATTTCATCCATATTAAACTCAATGGAATTGACGGCGTCGCCCAGCTCAGCTTCGATATGTTCTTTCAGCTCAATCACGCACTATCTTTCAATATTGCCTTCGCGGCGGATTTTCTTTTGCAATTGCAAAATCCCATAAACGAGCGCCTCGGCTGTCGGAGGACACCCCGGCACGTAAATGTCGACGGGCACGATCCGGTCACATCCCCGAACGACAGCATAAGAATAATGATAATATCCACCGCCATTGGCACAGGATCCCATCGAGATCACATATCGCGGCGCGGGCATCTGGTCATAGACCTTGCGTAGGGCCGGCGCCATTTTATTGGTCAGCGTACCGGCAACGATCATCACGTCACTTTGACGGGGGGATGCGCGCGGGGCGACACCAAACCGTTCCAAATCATATCGTGGCATGGACGCCTGCATCATCTCAACAGCGCAGCAGGCGAGACCAAATGTCATCCACATTAGCGAACCGGTCCTCGCCCAAGTAATCAGATCATCAGCGGACGCGACCAGAAAACCTTTATCTGCCAACTGGTCGGAAAGGCCATCAAAAAACGGGTCATGCTTTTTGGGATCATAGGCAGGAATACCTAGATCACGGGCACCTTGTCCGGCCTTTAGGGCTTGATCGTTCATCCTGCTCTCCTACCCTAATTCCAATCCAAGGCGCCTTTTTTCCAGGCGTAGACAAGGCCCATGCCCAGCTCGAACAGGAAAATCATCACAACAGCCCATGCGTAAGTTCCAAGATGTCCAGCGGACACGGCGTAAGGAAACAGGAACGCAACTTCCAGATCGAAGATTATAAAGAGAATAGCGACCAGATAGAACTGGACGTCAAACTTCATACGAGAGTCATCAAACGCATTAAATCCACACTCATAGGTTGATAGCTTTTCTGTATCAGGTTCCTTTGGCGCGACGATCATGGGGACCACTAGGAACGCAATGCTTAGCGCCAGAGCAATCCCAAGCAAGATGAGCACTGGTAGGTAACCTAAAAGAAATTCAGTCATGGACGCGCTTATGCTTCGATTCGAATAGACTCACACCCCCTCCGGGCGCAAATTCGGGCCATTCCTATAAAGACTACCCCCCATTTGCAACGGCAAAATCATAGAAAAGGGCGACAAATAGCCCGGCAATGTCATCGCAAGGGCGATTCGCTTATGATTGCCTCGTCTACCTCGCCGTGATCCAGAAATTCCGCCTGCAAACGGGCGCAAAATTCTTTAGTTTTCTCATATTGTTCCTGTTGCGCCAGTCGTTCAGTGCCCGTTTCCGCGTCTTCGCAGTGAATATTGAAATATGGGAGGGCGATATCGTCATGAGGAATGCCCTCAAACCGACATGTCGCCAGCGGTGCAGAACTTGTATAAAACTTGCCTTGGGAGAGGACTTGCTGCCGAATAGATGTGGTCGCATCCCTCAGTTTTTCTTCTGCCTCTTCCTTCTCGCGCTTTCGCACAATCCGGTCAAAGGCCTCATAGGCTAGAGATAAGCGCGCCGTTTCCCCGGCATTCCTGTCTGCCTGACGAAAGTCGCCATCAAAACTTTCTTCGGATTTATTCTTGTAATGCAGCGAAGAGAGATAGACCTCCACACGACAGCTTTTAGCCTCGGCTTCGCTCAGCCCGGTTATTTGTTCAGCGAATTCACGGGTCAATTTGTCGAGGTAAGGCGGGGCGATTCCCTCACCATTTTGGAGGGATTGGCGTAGGGCCCAATTTGTTGGCGTTGATGGTTTTGGTTCAGCCCGCTCGCTGCCGCACCCCACAACAGCGGCGCACAAAAACGCTAGAATCAGTTTGTAGAGCGGCGACATACGCCCATGCTAATCACAAAACCAGCAGGTTTCAAACTGTCCAATTGGGCTGCCCGGCGGCAAACGCGGTTCATCCGTGTCGGCAGTCTGTTGCGGTGCAGGCCGAGACAGATACCGGTCTATCTCGCTTTTGATAAAGCCAGCATGGGCGCCGCTTCGGCGGGCAAAATCCTGATTGAGCTGGATCAGCATATTGTGCGCCCGAGATTTCACGGCCGGTGTGGCATCTGAATTGTCCATCAAATCCATCAGCCCGAATACGAAACGTTTCTGCACCGCATTGGAAATTTCCCCCTGACGTCCCGTTGGCCGTTGCGCCATGAGGTGACGCTTTGTAGTTTGTAGGAGGTCGGAAAAACCAGGATTGCGGCTATCGCGACGTTTAAGCTCAATCATACGGGCCGCACGCTGCGGGTTTAGCAGTACATCCATGGTTAGCCCTGCAGCGGTATCTGCGGCGGCTGTCACATCGAAGGCCGGGTAAGCTGTGCGTTTGAATAGCTCCCTATCCGAGTCGATAAAGGTCCAGCTATTCAAAGACGGTGACAACAAGTTCAATACTTTATTGGAAATATCCAGCGTCTCTGGATTGAGTGTTGCGAGAATGGCTTCTAATGCAGATCGCTGCTTCGCCGGGGGTACGATTGTCATGCCAGGCTCTGTCTCGCCCGCGACGCCGTAGTCAAAACGAACACCGCCGAGCAGTTTTCCAGCCGCCGCCGTTTGATAACGGTGATAAAGATAGATCGGAACGATGACTTTGTTCAAATCAGACAAGGGTTGCCCATCATGAATGCGTGTCGCGTCAAAGTTTTTGAGCGCCAAGGCCCGAACGGCCAAAGTTTCTTGGAGCGTAGCCACGGGATCTTCGCCGTTATCCCAGATAGCGCCTTGCGGATGACCCGTCCCTATACCGCGCCCGTCGCTGTCGGCCACAAAGATCAATCCTTTTTCAGCGGCTTCACGGTAGGCAGCTTCGGCGTCTTCTGCCTTGATATCTCCATATAACATTTTGGCGGCAAATTTATCCCAAGCCCCAATACCCACACCGTAAGCCTTGGAAAAGTCGAGAGCGCCATCCTTAATCCGTACATCCGGCGCTGGATAATCCATAACTGAGCCTTTGCCGTACGAACTCGCGGCGAAATTATGGGCAAAGCCAAGCGAATGGCCGATTTCATGTGCTGATAATTGCCGGATCCGATCCAGAGCCAGCTCAATAGGATCATCGGCCTCGCCCGTACCCGTTTTCGCGGTTCCAGCCAGGCCCTCGAAAATCATACGATCCTGACGCACCCGTAACGAGCCCAGATTGACGTGGCCTTTCAGGAACTCCCCTGTGCGTGGATCCACCACCCCGCCGCCGTAAGACCAGCCCCGGGTCTGACGATGGACCCACTGAACCACATTGTAACGCACATCGAGCGGATGGACATCCTCAGGTAATAATTTCACCTCATATCCGTCCGGATATCCGGCAGCAGCGAAGGCGTCTTTCCACCACTTTGCGCCTTCAACCAAAGCCGAGCGGACCGGTTCTGGAGCGCCGCTATCAATGTAGAAAACGATAGGATTAATGGTGTTGCCGCTCGCATCTTTTTCGAGACGATGACGGATGGCTAAACGCTTTGTGATCGGCGCCGCCAACGGCGTGCTGTAATCTATATAAACAGTCTCGATCGCGCCCATGCGAGGATCAGACATCCGAGGTTCAAACCCGGGCTCCGGCAAACGGACAAAAGAATGATGTTGAATGAGTGTCGCGTCCTGGCCATTGGCGGCTGTCGTCGCAACCTCGTTGCCGGGATCCTTAGAGGATAGGGTCAGGAAGGCGTCGATTTCAATATTGTCCGGGAACGCCAAAACATTTTTGGTGTCCACAAAGGACCGGTCTTTGGCGACGCTAAAGGTCCCTTGGCCGCGGTCTTTCAAATGCTGAACAATAGACAAGCTGTCTCGGGTCAGAAAGTCAGTCATGTCCACCAAGACTTTACCATTGCTCTGTGCTTCGACTTTCAGACTGGCGATGAAGCTGTCGGCGAAACTCTCATCCACCGCCAAGGCTTCGAGCGGGTTGTCCGGATTAGCCCGGTAGGTCAGGTTTTCCTGTTTGATGATGAGCTTGTCGCCGTAGTGTTCAAAGGAAATAACGACACCCCGGTCCCCCCATCCTCGATCAAGACCAACCGGGTTTGATCCTAGCCCGGCGCGCAGTCGTCGCGTGTAGATCGCTTGAAAGGGTTCACCTGAAGTAATGGGTATCAGAGCTTTGATTTTATTGGTTTTTTCGTCAACATAAACATCAAAAAATCCAGCGCGTTTATCCAGGGCATCAACCGCTTCGGAAAAGGTTTTTCCAAATGCTTTTGATCCAAAAAGAAAAGAAAGAAACGACAATAAACAGATCGCAAAAACGCGCATATAACCCTCGAATATTTTAAGGTTAAGGCGCTATCAGTCAGGCGAAACAGGTTCAACAAAATTCAATCCACAGGGGAAATCACAAAAAAAGAGGAAAGCGAAAAGCTTTCCAAAATTTCTAGATATGAATATCGGCTTAAGCCTTGCCAGTCGGCTTTACGGTAGGCGTGATATTCGTTGCAGGAAGATCAATGGTCGCCGGTTTGCCTGGGGTCGTCTTGCGTTTCGCGCGTGACGTCTTTTTAGGCTTCGCCGCCGACGTTACGCCCAGCTTTTCCAATGCGGCTTGACCCGCAGGCGTTTGCGCAAAAGCTTCGAGCATTCCCGCCAGCTGAGTACCGCCTTGCGGCGTAAAGAGTTGCATGGCGGTGGTCGCGCCGGAGATCGCGTCGCCTTGATTGGCGATGACCTTAACGTCGGCCTTTTCAAGGGCTGTCGCCTGAGCCACACCAACCTCTTTATTGGCGGCGACCAGTTCGACACGGACCAGATAATCCTGATAACCGTCATTCTCACCGATCTCTTTGGCCAAAGTTATCTGAGGCTCGACCAAAGCTAGTTCCATGGCTTTCCGGGCCACCGCTTCGGCGTCACCAACAGCCTGGATACCTTCGGCCTTTCTTTGTTCAGCTGCCAAGTCACCTTCCGCTACCAGAATAGTGGTTTCCTTTTCCTGTTCCGCGGCCACGACCTGTTTCTCTTTTTCGATCTCGGCCTGGCGGACTTCTTCCACCTTTTTGACGGCCATGTCTCTTTCTTTGGTCTCACGCTCCTCTTCCAAGACCTGCTGACGGGCCTGCTCATCGGCAATACCCACGGCTTTGGTCTTTTCAGCGGTGCGCTCCCCAACACGTTGTTCGGCTTCCTGAGCCCGGATATCGATCACTTGCTGGGCTTCGATCTCGGCCGTTTCTGCGGCCTTGCGGTTTTTAGCCACTTCGGTCCGGCTCTCCATATCGATGTGCGAGGTTTTCATGGCCATAATATTGGCGATAACATTGCTGTCGTCACCGTCTCTGATATCCATTAGCTCCATTGACTTTACGGGCTCGACGCCCCACTCCAAAAGCTGCTCCCCCACTTCATCAGTAAACTGTTCACCGAATTTAGCCCGTTGCAGCATGATTTGATCAATCACATCCGAAGCCAGCACTTTACGTACGGCACCTTGGACGATCTGATTGAGCTGCTCATGCAATTCGCCAATATTGGTCACACGCTGCGCGGCCTTATCCGTATCACTGATCCGGAAAAAGGCAGTCACATCAACGACAAAGGGCACACGGTCCTTGTCATAGGCTTCGTATCCGGTCAGCGACAAGTCAAAGTTGGACACAGGCAGCTTGATCACACTGACACCGACAACCGGCACCCAGCGCGGCCAATGCCAATAGACGTTTCCTGCTTTTAATCCAGCCCCATAAGACGTCGTTTTCTTCTTGGACTGGACAATATTGACCATATTGGTCGGGACTACACGTCGCAATGCGACCGACAACAGAAATCCCAATAAAATGATTCCGCCAATAACGGCGGCAAATGTATATAAAAACATAGTTCTCTCCTCGTTCTACCCTGCGCGAATCGCAGGCGTCATCTACGTGGAGACACCACTGATTATTCCTCATTAAGAGGCGCACTCGTCTAGAGTGCGGTCTATTTCAGGATCGGAATATCAAATTCCCCACATAGACTCGAAATAGGAATGAAAGTCTATTTTTCAATATTTGGAAGTACGAAAATCGTAAAAAACGTAGCGCTAGCTAACCGCCCGTCACCGACATATGCCGCGCAACCGCCGGGGCATCGCCGGGCTTTCTTATTTTAAAATCATGGGCTTCGGGCTTACTGATCATGGCTTTGTTAAGCGCTGCATATAATGCCTCTTGCGGGGTTTTGCTACGGATTGCGGCTCTCAGGTCAACCCGATCATCCTGGCCCAAGCACATATAGATCTGGCCCGTACAGGTTACGCGAACCCGATTGCATCCGGCACAAAAATTATTCGTCAGCGGCGTGATAAATCCTAACCGCCCGCCTGTTTCATTCACTTGTACATAGCGCGCCGGTCCGCCGGTTCGGTAGGGCGTATCGACAAGCGTAAATTGATCATCCAAATTCTCGCGAACCTCGGATAATGGAATATATTGATCAAATCGATCCTGAGCGATTTCGCCCATGGGCATGACCTCAATGAGGGTCATATCCATGCTCAGACTATGGGCCCAACGCATGATGTCCGGAATATCCTTGGCGTTGCCGTTTTTTAGCGCCACGGTATTAATCTTGATCTTTAGGCCCGCCTTTAAACCGGCCTCTATACCCGACAATACTTGACCCAAGGCGTCCCTTCGCGACAGCCGCGCAAACACCTCTCGATCAAGACTGTCCAGTGAAATATTGATCCGCTCGACACCCGTATGGACGAGTTCATCGGCAAACTTTGCCAATTGCGTGGCATTTGTGGTCAGAGTAATTTCGTCCAGCCTGTCCGTTTTGAGGTGTCGGGATAGTTTCTCGATAAAAGGGAGCAGCCCCTTTCGAACCAAAGGTTCGCCGCCCGTCAGGCGAATTTTGCGCACGCCTCGGGCGATAAAGGCGTCACATAGAAAATCCAGCTCTTCAAAGCTGAGCAAATCTTTGCGCGGCAGAAACGTCATGTTTTCCGCCATGCAGTAAGTGCAACGCAGATCACACCGGTCCGTGACTGATAGACGAAGATAGGTGATGTCCCGTCCGAATTTATCTGTGAGTTGATCCGACATCGGCCAAATCTCTCACCGCACCCCTACAAATGCAACATACATTATTGTTTATAATGAATAAAAGTGTGTGGCTCGAATTTTCTTGAGACAACTTCGCCGATCCGCTAATGGCGAAGTCTTGGTTAAACGCGGAATTTAAATCGAAGTGTTGAAATTTTTCAAATATTTCAAAGGCATCAAAATCCGCCCATCTTACGTCTATTTCGCACACACAGACACAACCATTCCCGTTGACAAATCCTTCCTCAACGATGTGCGGGCGGTGACCAAAATCGTCTTATATTTTGCCGCTCTCCGCCTGAAACATATTTTTGTTTCAAGCCCAAAAAATGGCGCCATTGCTTTTGTGCCTCATAACCCTGGGCCTTGGTATAATATCTGGCAGGCGTCACGTCTGGCAGGTTTCGAAACCGTGTCCGACCCCAGCAAGGCTGATTATGTTTTTATCTTTGATGATGCGACGATTTCTGAACCCGGCCGCTATAAATTTTCAGCGCCTATGATCAATGCGGATATAACGGATATCTCAAAAAAACATGTGGCAGATGTCTTTGAAACCGTTTTTGGATATAGCCTGAGTATAGACCCGACCACACATAAAGGACCCGCCGTCCAGAAGTCCGACGAAAATGGCCTCCATGATGGCCAGGTGGTCAACTGCCCCCTCGCGCCGGAGGATGTTAAAGCCGGTCAGGTTTACCAACGCCTGATAGACAGCACATTTTCCGGCCAGACGAGTGAAGATTGGCGGATCATCTATGCGTTCGGCGAAATTGCCGTGGTTTATCACAAACACAAACCCCTCGATGATCGTTTTGGAACCCATTACCTTAGCGTCAACGTGTTGGATCCTGTTGATGTTTTCTCACCAGAAGAGATCGAGCTCATCAAAATTTTTTGTGGCCGCATGCAGCTAGATTTTGGCGCGATCGACATCATGCGCGACAAACATGACAGCAAAATTTATATTGTGGATGTCAACAAAACCTGCATGCCCGTCATGTGTCTACCACTCAAAGAGCAAATCGCCTGTCAAAGGAAAGCAGGACAAGCCCTGTCCCGAGGACTGGGTATAAGCTGA
>CALDSY010000105.1 GCA_937924355.1 uncultured Caulobacterales bacterium | reverse complement strand
CGTCAACGGTGTTCCAGGAATCTTAAAGATTTCGCTGTTAAGCCAACTTGGGAACTCAATGGCAAGAATGAGGTTTAGAATCATGACGCGTCGTTGTGTAACTTGGTACGGGGCTGGAATTCTGTTAAAGGGTCCCTATCTATAAGAAAAGGCAAAATTAAGGACAAAGCCATGCAAAATAGATCAGGCCCTTTGGATGATATCACTAATTTGTTCACCAATGCCGTCGGTGCCGTCAAAGGTGTCGGCGATGAGGTGAAAGCCATGGGCCGGTCACAGGCCGAACGTGTGGTGTCCGACTTAGATCTGATCACCCGCGACGAGTTTGAAGTTCTCAAGGCCATGATGGAAAAGCACATCACTGATAATGAGGCCTTGAAGAAAAAAGTCGCCAAACTGGAAAAAGAGGTCAAAGCCCTAAAAAAATAGGTTTTGAGATACCCACAGGGAAGCCGACCCTAAATCTAGTTATCAACAATACCGGCGTCACTATATCTTGTTATTCCAAGCGAATCTTATACCTTTTAGACTGTAATTGGGTACGTGGTTGGCGCGAAATGAGCATTGCAGACGAATATTGCTTAAGACCGGGAGCGAAGTTGGCGGAGGTTTTGCCGCGCCGTGAAAACCCTTTGGATGTCTTTGAGCGTATCTGTATTGCCGAGCATTACGAATATGAGCGCTCAAGCAGTATGGAAATCCATGTCACGCTGCCTGGACTTTGGTGTCACCACGATTTGATCCTGACTTGGGATAGTGAAGCGGAGTCTATGTCGCTTTATCTGGCTTTTGATGGCCGGACCCCGGGCGGGCGCACCAATGAAATGGTCCGGTTGATTTCTCTCATCAATGAGCGTCTGACACATGGGCATTTTGATTATTGGGATAAGAATAACGCGCTCGTATACCGCCACAGCCATTCCTTGCGCGGCGGCGCGAAACTGCTCACCGAACAGGCGCAGGAACTTATCTCTCAGGCCCTAGATGCGGCGGAGCGCGGATATCCGGCTTCGCAATATATGATCTGGGCTGGCAAGTCCCCGGAAGATGCGCTCACATCGGCTCTTGTCGATCTGGCGACAAATCCCTAAAGCGCTTTCATGACAACACACATTGTGATTGGGGCGGGCCGAATGGGCGGCGCCATGCTGGCAGGCTGGACCAAAGGCCGTAAACCCGTTGTAACGCCTGCAGATATTTTGATCGCAGATCCAACACCGGGAGACGCCGCGAAATCCGTAATCGAAGCCGGCGCCCAGTCCGCCAAACGCCTAGAAGTCCATTTTGCCACTACAAAATATGTGCTTTTGGCGATCAAGCCCCAGTCTTTCGCTGCCGTCGCGCCAGAAGTCGCCTTGTGCCTTCCGAAAAACTGTGTGGTGATTTCCATCATGGCAGGCATAACGTTAGAGCGCCTCTCCGAGACCTTCCAAGATCAGATCATTGTGCGGGCTATGCCTAATACCCCAGCGGCCATCGGGCAGGGCGTTACCGCTTATGTGGCCGG
Organism: uncultured Caulobacterales bacterium; assembly: GCA_937924355.1. GTDB lineage: Bacteria > Pseudomonadota > Alphaproteobacteria > Caulobacterales > Maricaulaceae > JACOMS01. The sequence goes on along the minus strand of CALDSY010000105.1, from coordinate 1,113 downwards.
TAAGGGTTTAAGCACGGCGCAAAAGAAACATGTCAACAAATTGCTCGGCGCCGTGGGCACGGTCCTGGAGCTCGACAACGAGTCCATGATCGATATGGTCACGGCGGTGTCCGGATCGGGTCCGGCTTATTTTTTTCATATGGTCGAGGCGCTCGCAGGGGCGGGCGAGGCCTTAGGCTTATCCGAAGCGCAGGCCGGGGCTTTGGCTGCTCAAACTATGATTGGTTCGGGGGCATTACTGTCTCAAAGCGGACAAAGCGCGACGGAACTGCGCCGCGGTGTCACCTCGCCCAACGGGACCACTCAGGCGGCGCTGGATGTGCTGATGCGCGAGAACGGCCTGCCCAAAGTCCTACGAGAAGCCGTCACGGCTGCTTATCGCCGCTCACAAGAGCTTGGCAAAGGCAGCTAAGCGTCCCATAAAGGGCCGTGGAACTTTATCTGGCACTCAGTTGTTTGCAAGGCCGTCCAATGCAGAGCGCATTCGATGATCTGACGGCGCTTGGCCCGAACGGCATACAGCTGACGCCAGGGAATGCGCCAACCTACGGATTTATGGCTTATGTGGATTATGTGGGCATTCCGGTTAAAACCCATCAGGGTTTTACGCCGCGCGCCATTCGGCAAAAGGTCTGGCAAGACGAACAGACCCTGTCCGGACATTGGGACTCCGTGCATCCGCCGCGAGACGTTGCCGAGGATTGGATGCCGGATCCCGTTCACAAAGACCAGATCATCGAAATCATGTATCCGGGCCGGGCCCTTGGAAATGGCGCGGCCATAGAACACGTTATGGCAATGGAACAAAACCTGGCTGTTGTTGTCTCTCATATATTTATCCAGCTCAACCAAGGGAGTTTGTCAAAGCGCACTTGGCAAAAACTACAGGACTACGACCGCATCGCCGAAGTCCATGTTTCAGCCAATGCCGGTGACCGGGACTCTCACGCGCCGGTTGATGAAAACACCTTTGGTCTGGATTGGGCGCGGGAAAAAGGGGCGTCCGGGACACCGGTCGTTCTGGAGTCCTATCTACACAAAGTCGAAGATGACGCGCGTCGGCGGCAAATGGATATCGTGAGGGGGAGCGGCTGATGGAAGTTATCAAGAGAT
>CALDSY010000104.1 GCA_937924355.1 uncultured Caulobacterales bacterium | reverse complement strand
GACAGCCCTTGGCGCGGATGTGCGTTGGGCCTCTTGTAATATCTATTCAACACAAGATCACGCGGCGGCCGCTATTGCAGAAGCTGGCGTGCCAGTTTTTGCTGTTAAGGGCCAGACACTAGAAGAGCACTGGGATTACCTAGATAAGTCTTTCCTATTCCCAGAAGGTCCAAATATCATTCTGGATGATGGCGGCGACGCGACACTTTACATCATTCTTGGTTCCCGTGTTGAAGCCGGCGAAACAGATCTCATCGAAGGCGAGCCAGGCTCCGAAGAAGAAGAAGTCATTTTTGCGCAAATCAAAAAGCGTATGGCTGCGAGCCCAGGCTGGTTTACAAAAATGCGGGACCAGATTGTTGGCGTTTCCGAAGAAACCACAACCGGCGTGCACCGTCTCTATGAACTGGTTGAAAAAGGCCAGCTGCCATTCCCGGCCATTAACGTAAATGACTCTGTGACCAAGTCCAAGTTTGACAACAAATATGGTTGTAAAGAATCCCTCGTTGACGGTATCCGCCGCGCGACAGACACAATGATGGCTGGCAAAACGGCTGTTGTTCTGGGTTACGGCGATGTGGGTAAAGGTTCTGCCGCTAGCTTACGCGGCGCGGGTGCCCGTGTTAAGGTCACAGAAATCGATCCAATCTGCGCCCTTCAGGCCGCTATGGACGGTTTTGAGGTTACGACGCTCGAAGATACTGTCAAAGACGCTGACATCTTTATCACTACAACAGGCAATAAAGACGTAATCCGCGTTGAGCACATGCGCGAAATGAAAGATATGGCCATCGTTGGTAATATCGGTCACTTCGACAATGAAATTCAGGTCGCTGCTCTTAAGAATTATCAGTGGACCAACATTAAAGACCAAGTCGACATGATCACCTTCCCGAAAGGCAACCGGATGATCATCTTGTCACAAGGTCGTCTCCTGAACCTTGGTAATGCGACAGGCCACCCATCCTTCGTGATGTCAGCCTCTTTCACCAACCAGGTTCTGGCGCAGATCGAACTTTGGGAAGACAGTAAAGCTGCAACACCACGTTACGAAAACAAAGTTTATATGCTGCCGAAGCATCTGGACGAAAAAGTGGCCCGTCTTCACCTTGAGAAAATCGGCGTGAAGCTGACCAAGATGTCCGAAGAGCAAGCCGATTATATCGGTGTTTCTCAAGAAGGTCCTTATAAGCCCGAGCATTACCGCTACTAGAACAATCAATGCGGCGGGCAACCGCCGCTCATACAATTAATTTAATTGGCCCAATAAAACCAAAAATAAAAAGCCCATTTTTTGTTTCGGGCCATTAAAATCAGGAGTGTGCCATGAGCCGCAAATCTTACGAATTTACCTCTGAATCTGTTTCAGAAGGTCACCCGGATAAAGTATCCGATCGTATCTCAGACGAGATTGTTGATCTTTTCTTCCGCGAATCTATCAAAGACGGCATGGACCCATGGGATGTCCGTGTTGCCGCTGAAACGCTGACAACGACCAATAAAATCGTTATCGCAGGTGAAACCCGCGGAACCGATAAAATCACCAAAGCTATGGTCGAAGAAGTGGCCCGTGAAGCGGTGAAAGACATCGGCTATGAGCAAGATGGCTTCCACTGGGAAACAGCTGATGTTGACGTGCTGCTGCACGCACAATCCGTAGATATCGCCCAGGGTGTTGATGAAGGCGCTGGTCTTCACGAAGCCCAAGGCGCTGGTGACCAGGGCATTATGTTTGGCTATGCATGTCAGGACAATGAAGACCTGATGCCAGCCCCTGTTCACTTGTCTCACAAAATTCTCGAGCGTCTGGCCCATGCCCGCAAGCATGAGGGCAAGACGCAGCTCGGCCCTGACAGCAAGTCTCAGGTCACCATCCAATATGAAAACGGCAAGCCAGTTCGCGCCAACGCGATCGTTCTGTCCACTCAGCATCTGGATGCCTCTATGACTTCCGCTGATGTTGCGGATCTGGTCAAGCCTTACATCCATGAAGTCATGCCCGATGGCTGGATCACAGACGACACCATCTGGCACATCAACCCAACCGGTAAATTCGTCATTGGCGGACCAGACGGAGATACAGGGCTGACGGGACGTAAGATCATCGTTGATACTTATGGCGGCATGGCCCCTCACGGCGGCGGCGCTTTTTCTGGTAAAGATCCGACAAAGGTTGACCGTTCGGCCGCTTATGTGACGCGCTACCTGGCGAAAAATATTGTGGCCGCTGGCTTCGCGCCATGGGTCGATATTCAGCTCTCTTACGCCATTGGCGTGGCACAGCCGACATCCATCTACGTCAATGTACCGGATGAAAACGCGATATCAGGCGAAGCCATCGAAAATGCGATCCGTAAAGCCATGGACCTCACACCTTACGGCATTCGTAAGCACCTGAACCTAAACGCACCGGTCTATGCTCGCACGGCTGCTTATGGTCATTTCGGCCGTAAACCGGACAATGACGGCGGCTTCACTTGGGAGCGCACAGATTTGGTTGACGAGCTTAAGGCGGCCATGGGCTAAGCCCGACTACATAATAAAGAAAAACCCCGCCTTGAGCGGGTTTTTTTATTCGTTTTGTCAGGGTTGGTTAGTCGACTAAATCCAGCTCCACATCGAGATTTTCCTCGACTGAGTCTTGTAGGGTGGTGACCACATCCATCATGTCTCCCATGAAATCTTCGTCGGAAAAGGTCCGGAGCATGGTCGCCATCAAATTGTTGAGGTCCGGCAGGCCGTTTTCCTGTTCCGGGATATCTTCAAAGGTTTCCATTTTTTTCGAGAGCTTCTCGCCTGCGCGCTCCATTGAGCTCATGACGTCTTCATCTTGTACCACTTTGAGCAATCCATTCATCAGACCGTTAAAGTCGGGCATCTCATTTATGATGTCTTCGATTTCTGCTTCGGTTGGAAGTTTCAAATCAGATAGGGACTTCTTCTTGGTCAAATCATGGGCGTTGGCCATGACAGGCGTTGCCAGAAAAGAAAGCGTAACAAAGGCCGAGGATAAAAGACGCATGGAAAATCCTTTCGCGGGTCAATCTTTGCGTATAATAGCCCACATCATATGAACGACAACACAACATCACAGATGATTTGCATCGCCGCCGTGGCGGGGGCGTTTGGTGTCAAAGGCGAGGTGAAAATCAAGTCTTTTACAGAAAAACCCAAAGACTGTCTCAAATTCGGCCCCTTCATGGACGCATCCGGCAAAGTGATTTTAACGCCGGTACGGTCTCGGTCTGTGAAAAAATTTCTGGCGGTGGTCTGCGAAGAGGTGAAAACCCGCGAACAAGCCGAAGCCATGAAATCGACCAAGCTCTACGGCTATCGCAGCGCCCTGCCCAAACCCAGCGAAGATGAATTTTACTATTCCGACCTGATTGGGCTTGCCGTGGAACTGACCGACGGCACGCCTAAAGGCAAAGTCAAAGCGGTCCACGATTTCGGCAGCGGGGATCTGCTCGAGATTAAAACGCCGGGCGAAAGGGATTGGTTTCATCCTTTCACCAAAGACGCCGTGCCAGTGGTGGACATTAAAGGTGGCCGTGTGGTGGTTGAGGTGATCGAGCCGGATGAGGTTGAAGAGGCGTAGTTACTCCTGCAGTGACTCCCACCATTCACGCCCGGTACCCATGACAAAGTGAGGTTTATCCTCGCCCTCAACCCATTCGACGGAACGCATAAACGGCATGGACTTGGACGTCATGCCTTGGAGAGTATGTTCTAGAATGTCGATTTTAATTTCTTTTGTGGCTCGAAGGTCGAAAATTACAAACCTATGTTTAGGGCTTTCGAACGAAATTCTGGATTTATGTTTAAGAGCCTCCCGTCGGTCGATTTTAAGGTTTTTCTGCACCTCCCAAATGGGTTTGTCCAATGCCTTGAACTCATCGACAGTCAGAATTGGTTTTTCTGGATCGCCTGTGGGAATAAGGGTGCCGTTCGGGAATATTTGGTCAATAGGTTGTCGTGAAATTACATAACTTCTGGACGTTTTTCCATCTGGTGATTTAGTAAATTGTTCAGAGCTGATTTGGTCTGGTTCAACAAATGACCAGACCATCGTACCGTTTGTATAAAATTCTACTGGGGAGATCCCTGTTTTGCCATCAATATTCAGTACGCGATGTAAGTCTTCGTCATTGTGAGAAATTTCGCCCAATTCTATGACGCCGCTGTTGTCGTAATCATAATATGCAAAAAGTTCTTTTTTGCTCATTTCACTCTGGTTCGATTTGATTAACGTTGGAATAAAAACCACCGCTGCAATCAGCGCTACAATACCCCCGGCTATAAAAAGACCTTTGCCTTTCGTGGTTCCGCGAATAGCTGCCCACAGATCGTCACGGCTTGAGCGTCGGATATAGGAATTGATAAAACGTCTGACAGCCCGGCTCGGTGTATCGCCCTGATTTTCACAGGCTTCACTAAAGGCGTGTTTCTTGTCATAGGACAACCGGACGTCAAGACGTTCGGTCTTCTTTACAAATGGTTTCGACGAATCAGATTTAGTCATTTTGCAACTCCTTGCCAAAAAAACACCAAACAATAGGCCGCGATGCAATTATTTTCGTGTCCGGACACAGTACTAATCATGTCCCACATAGCCCTGTGCGCTATTGGCTTATGAGATTGGTATCCCTATATCCACCCCATGTTCACTGATCTTTACAATACGGACATCCTAACCCTTTCGGCGACGCTCAAGAATGAGCGGCTCGAAAACCCAAAGGGCACGTCGCGCAAGGTTTCCAAGCTCTGTGGGTCTTGGGTTGAAATTGATATGAACGTGGAGGACGGCAACGTCAGCGAATATGCTCTGCGGGTTCAGGCTTGCGCGCTTGGGCAAGCCAGCGCAGCGATTTTGCAGGAAAAAATAATCGGCGCGACCCTGGATGAAATCACCGAGGCCAGAGACGGTTTGAAGGCCATGCTCAAAGATGGCGGCGCTCCGCCAATAGGGCGGTTTGAAAGGTTGGCTTTACTAAAAGGCGTCAGCGATTATCCTGCCCGTCATACATCGACTATGCTGGCCTTTGATGCGGCGGTTGAGGCGCTTGAGCAAGCTTTGAATCAATAATAAATCCGCTCACCTCGCCTTAGAGCGGGATCCAAGCTGTATTGAAAGTTTTGTTGCTTAGCCATAGGAATATCGTAACCGTTGGCTTGGATACCGCCATTCGGTTGTATGAGCGGATAAAGTATGAAAAACCCAATCGCATATCCCATGATCTGGCTGCTCAAGCTCTACAAGCTGACTTTAAGCCCGGCGCTCATGGCGCTAGGGGTGCGCTGCCGTTATAACCCCAGCTGTTCGTCTTATTCTATGGACGCGATCAAGCAACATGGGCCATGGGCCGGTGGCTGGATGACTTTGGCGCGGCTATCGCGCTGCCACCCCATTGAGAAGCTGAATGGAGGTTCCGGGGTTGATAAAGTGCCGGAAAGTATTACTAAGCCTCCTTTCTGGGCTCCGTGGCGTTACGGGGTCTGGCGATTAAAGGATAAAGAGTAGACCCATGGTTGCGATTACATTTCCAGACGGTGCCGTTCGAGATTACGACGACGGCATAACGCCGCTCGAAATTGCCAAATCCATCAGCTCAGGCCTGGCCAAAAAGGTTTTGGCTGCCAAAATCGATGGCGAATTGCGCGATGCGTTCCGCCCCATCGAAAGCGACGCGAAGATAGAATTGGTCACCGCCAAAGACCCTGAAGGTCTAGAGCTCATACGCCACGATGCAGCCCATGTACTGGCCGAGGCCGTGCAGGATTTGTTTCCGGGCACGCAGGTTACCATTGGGCCCGTCATCGAAAACGGATTTTACTATGACTTCCACCGGGAAGAGCCGTTTTCCGATGAGGACTTTGCCGCCATTGAAAAAAAGATGCGTTTCATCATTGAGCGCAATCACAAATTCACCCGTGAAGTTTGGGACCGCAATGACGCGATCAAACTTTTCAAGGATATGGGCGAGACCTATAAGGCGGAGTTGATCTCTGATCTGCCTGAAAACGAGACCATTACTATTTACCGTCAAGGCGATTGGTTTGATTTGTGCCGCGGGCCGCATCTGCCGAGCACAGGCAAAGTCGGCAAGGCCTTCAAGCTTATGAAAGTGGCGGGCGCCTATTGGCGTGGCGATGCCAATAATGTACAGCTCCAGCGGATTTACGGCACAGCCTGGGCCACTCAGGAAGAGCTGGATCAGCACCTCCATATGCTCGAAGAGGCCGAGAAGCGGGATCATCGCCGTCTGGGTAAGGAGCTTGATCTGTTTCATATGCAGCCCGAAGCTCAGGGCATGGTGTTTTGGCACGATAATGGCGCAACAGTTTGGCGTGAAGTCGAAAACTATATTCGCCGCCGCTTACAAGGGGCTGACTATCAGGAAGTTAAAACACCGATCCTGATCAATAATAAGCTCTGGGAAAAAAGTGGCCACTGGGAAAAATTCAGAGAAAACATGTTTATCTCTGAGGTCAAACATGGCTCTCATGAAGAGATTCACGCCATGAAGCCCATGAACTGTCCGGCCCATGTGGAGATATTTAACCAAGGTCTGAAATCCTATCGCGACCTGCCCATTCGTATGGCGGAATTTGGCTGCTGTCACCGTAATGAGCCATCTGGCGCGCTGCACGGCATTATGCGTGTGCGCGGCTTTACCCAGGATGATGCCCATATTTTCTGCCGCGAAGATCAGATCACTGAAGAAAGCATCAGCTTTATTAAACTGCTAAAGTCCATCTACAAAGATTTTGGCTTTGATGAAATGGTGATCAAGTTTTCGGACCGCCCTGAAACCAGAGCCGGAACCGACGAAGTCTGGGACCGCGCAGAAAAAGCGCTCATGGATGCGACCAAAGCTGCAGGCGAAGAGGTTATCCTCAATCCAGGCGAGGGCGCTTTTTATGGGCCCAAGCTTGAGTTCGTATTGCGTGATGCCATTGGTCGGGACTGGCAGTGCGGAACTTTGCAAATGGATTTCGTTGTGCCCGAGCGTCTGGGCGCGACCTATATTGGTGAGGATGATCAGCGCCATACGCCGGTCATGCTTCACCGCGCTATTTTAGGTTCCATGGAACGCTTCATCGGTATTTTGATCGAGAACTTCGCCGGTAAGTTCCCGCTTTGGCTGTCGCCAACACAAGTGGTTGTCGCGACCATCACATCCGAAGCCGATGATTATGCCAAAGATGTGGCCGCCCAGCTGACAGCTGCAGGCCTGCGCGTGAAGACCGATCTGCGCAATGAAAAGATCAATTATAAAATCCGCGAACATTCAGTAGGGAAAATCCCCGTCATTGCCGTTGTCGGCAAGCGCGAAGCCGAAGAGGGCAAAGTGGCCCTGCGCTGGCTCGGCGAAGGCAATAAGCAACAGGATATTATGACCGTGGACGAAGCTGTCAGTTCCTTGAGTAAAAAATCGCTTCCGCCCGACTTGGCCCGAAAGGACGCCTGACTTGGGCGAGGTGGGGCATAATCAGACCAATAAGGTTCGCCTCGGTTTTGCGACAGCGGCGTTTCTTTTTGTGTTGATTGCGTTCACGCCGGTCGCCCATGCCGGAGGGCTTGGTTTTGCGCCTCTGGCGGTTATTGCGGGTCTGGCAGGATATATCGGTTTCGGACGAAAGTTCGGGTTTTCCGAAGCGCCCGGCACAATAATTGCCTTGATGGCATTTCTTTTATGGGCCGTAGTGACATCCATCTGGTCGCCCTATCTGGATCCTCAACCTATTCCAAATCCAATTAAGCTCCTCCTCGGAGTTCTCCTCTATCTTGGCATTTTTCTGCTTCCGCCGATAAAGTGGATGAACAAGGCGATCATTGCGATTGGCGTGCTCGGTTTGAGTCTTCTGGTCTATGATTTTCATTCGGATTTTGAACTTTCCAAGTTTTTCTACCCTATTGGCGAGGGCGAACATCCGGTCGCGCGGCAAAATTCTATTTATCAAAACCTGAGTCACGGCATTACCGTTCTGGCTCTTTTGGCGGGACCCGTCATTTTCTATTTGACGCGATTACGGCTTGTCGGACCGGTCTTGGCGGTTGTCTGGGTTTTAGGCACATTATATGTGGCATTTATTGCAGGGCTGGCCGTCGGCCTTTTGGCAATGGCTATGGCGCTAGTCTTTATGGGGCTGGCCTGGTTGATAAAGACCCGTGCGATAGATGCGCTGATCATTCTGGCGGCAGTATCGATATTGTTTGCGCCGCTCACAGGTTACGCCATGAGATTTGTGCCGGAAGATATGAAGGCCCGCATGACGGATTCTTGGGAGCACCGCGTGGAAATGTGGGCATATGTGGCGGAGATGATCGCGCAGAAACCTATCCTCGGCCACGGGTTTGACGCCGTTAGAACATTTGAGCGAACCTATTCCGGCATGAATATTGACGGCAAACCCTGGGAGCAAAATATAATCGCCTTGCACCCTCATAATGCAGGATTACATATCTGGTCCGAAACAGGCGCGGTTGGCGCGGCTCTGGCGGCCATTGCCTTGTTTATGTTGAATCATAGCCTAAAAAATGTCATAAAGGTCAAGCCGGACATGGTTGTTCCCATGGCTGGTTTTTTGGCGGCAGCCCTCACATTGTGCACATTTACATATGGTATTTGGCAAGAATGGTTTTGGGGTGTCCTTATTTTAATCGGGGCGCTTATTCCGATGTCGATTATGAATGCAGATTAAACGGCATGGATAGCCACATGCATATGGCACCTTTACAGATTGTTTAAGGGTATGACATAGGGGCCTTCAAAGACTCTCAGGGGTATAGAGGTGAAAGCAAAAGTCATTCAAATGCCACAGGCACAATTGCGTGCGCGCATCAGTGTCATCATGGTCAGTTATATGACTGGCCCGGCATTGCATGAGTCTGTTGCTGCGGTTCTTGATGACCGGGAAATCTACGAACTTATTTTAGTTGATAACGGCTCTTCTGAGGCCGGCCGTCAGGCAATCAACCGATTAATCGTGGCGGATGACAGGGTTCGTCTCTTGCAAGGGCAGGGGAATATTGGATTTGCCAAAGGATGTAATTACGGCGCGACGTTTGCGTCGGGTGAATTGCTCCTGTTTTTGAACCCCGACGCTGTTATTTCTCCAGGAAGTGCACGGCTATTGGCCGAATGCGGGCAGTTGCAAAAATCCCCATGGATTGTCGGCGGTCTCTTGCGTAATATTGCAGGTCGCGAGCAGCGCGGGTCGCGTCGCCGCGAACTCACGCCAGCTAGCGCCTTTCTAACGTTTACCGGTCTACACAAATTACCCGGCCTGAAATCCATTCATATGGAAAATGAACCCATACCTACAGAGCCCGCCGATGTTGACATCGTAAGCGGGGCTTTCATGATGACAAATCGCGAGACTTTCAAATTGCTCGGCGGGTTTGACGAGAACTTTTTTCTGCATGTGGAAGATATTGATGTTTGCCGGCGCGTTCGTGAAAAAGGCGGCCGCGTGATGTTTCATCCCAAAGCCAGCGTCATGCATTACGGATCCACCAGTGAAGTCCGTCGACAAACAGTGGAATTCGAGAA
>CALDSY010000103.1 GCA_937924355.1 uncultured Caulobacterales bacterium | reverse complement strand
GGAATGACGGTCATTACCTTGGCCTCAATTATAATGGCGGCCATGGGAATTTATCTAGGCGAAACCCACGCACAATCTGCTGATGTTTCACCGGCACCAAGCATCGCCGAAGCCCCTCTCGCTCTGTCGCAAATAGACCGTGATCTAATCATTAGCCTCTTGCAACCATCCCAACCGGACGAGGTTCAGATTGAAGAAATTTCGAAACGGTTTAATCGGGCCTGGATCGTCCCGAGCATTGAAGTCTTCCATTTTGTGAGTCATGCCAAAGTCCGAGATTTCCTGCTGATCAAACTTCGCGAATCTACAGGCCAAGACTTTGGACGAGATATCAATGCCTGGTATCGCTGGGTTTGGAACCAGCCAGAAATTCAAGTAAAAGGCTATGACAATTTCAAGGCCGAGTTTTATCAAAACTTAGACCCAAGATTTGGGAAATATTTCCGCGACCGCCAGCCATTAGCCCATTTACGACTGGATGAAATCAGATGGGGCGGCGTCAAACAAGATGGCATTCCCCCACTGCGAAATCCAAAAATGATTGGAGCTGCGCAAGCTGACTATCTAGAGGATGACAATGTCATCTTCGGGATCGAGGTCAATGGCGACATTCGGGCCTACCCCAAACGTATTTTGGCCTGGCATGAAATGTTTACTGACACTGTCGGTGGAGTTGACGTTGCCGGGGTTTACTGCACCCTTTGCGGAACCGTCATTTTGTATGATACGGATAATGGCACACTGTCCCACGATCTGGGGACCTCAGGGTTTTTGTTCCGATCCAATAAGCTTATGTATGATCAGCAAACTCAGAGCCTTTGGAATACCATCAAAGGCGAGCCTGTATTAGGCCCCTTGGCCGGGAAAGGTATTGCCCTTGATCACCGGAGTGTTGTGACGACGACCTGGGGAAAATGGAAATCGTTACATCCCAACACCAAAGTTCTCTCTCTCGATACAGGTCATCAGCGCGACTATGATGAAGGCGTCGCCTACCATGCGTATTTTGCGACCGATGAATTGATGTTTCACACGCCATTTCAAGACAGTCGTCTGGATAATAAACGCGAAGTTCTTGCGCTCCGCTTCAAAGGGCAGGCCGGGAAATCCGTCGCCATTGACACGGAATATTTAGAACAAAATCCGGTCTACCAAAACACATTGGGAAATCAAAAATATGTTGTCATCACGGATGAGACAGGGGCCAATCGGGTCTATGATCCCGGCGGAACTTCCTTTGAAAAACTCAATGCAAAAGGCGTTGTTGACGCTACAGGCACCATCTGGAAAATCACCGAGAGCCAGCTGACCCATCCCAATGGATCCGTTGCTAAACGATTACCTTATCACCGAGCTTTTTGGTTTGGTTGGCATGCCACTTTTCCAAACACGACCCTGATTAAATAGCGTTTATTTATTCAGACAGGTTTCATAGTTGACTTTGTCGGAACGCGACAGGCCTTCAATCGGTTTCTTCTGTAGCGCATAATCTGTGACCGCGACCGTGGCCGGGCCCCAGGATTTCTTGCGGTCTCTTTCGCGGGGCCACGCCAAAACCGGGATAGAATTTTCATCCAGATAGGCGATGTAACCTTGATCGTATGGGCCCTTGCCCAGCCAGACAGCCATGTTCTCAAGCTTGACACCCGCGGATTTTAGATCCGCAATGTCGCCTTCCGATTTAGCCCCAACCGAGAGCATCATTTCGGGCGCGAGTTTAGCTAGTCGTCGTGCCTGTTTTATATTGTAAGAAATCAATATGACCTGGTCAGACATATCCGCGTCGCGGATCATTTGGATGACGGTCTTATATTTGGCCGAGGATTTGAAATCCACTTCCAGATAGAGTTGATCTTTCGAAAGCGCCAAAACATCGTCAAGCTTGATCGGGCGGTCCGCACTGAAGTCGCCATCAGTATCTTTTAAGAGGAAGTTTTGAGCCTTTCCCCAGGACGTCGAGGCGACAGTGCCCTTGCCCGTCGATTTCTCGTCCCAAACACCATCATGAAATAGGATGTGAGTGCCATCACTTAGACCGGCAACGTCTATCTCGGCGAACATAATGCCCTCTTTAATCAACTTCTTGAGGGACGATCCAGAGTTTTCCGCCAGATTGGCTTTCTTGGATGTACCCCGGTGGGCAGCAACAAAGGCCGCCGATTTTGGGAGACAAGCCAGCTGCCGATGGATGGAGGGTATGTCCGCTTGGGTTGCAGGGGCCGCTTCCGTTGGTTTTTCCGAAACGGTTGCAGACTGATTATCTTTGCAGCCTGTTGCCAATAGCATGGCGATAAGAAGGGTTGTTTTTTTCATGCCTGCTTATAAAAAATCCCGCCGACATTGCCAGCGGGATTTTACGTTTAGCTGTATTTTCAGCTCGTTATTTTGGAACCGGGAAACCCCGATCACGCATGAGCGCAGACATGTCAGCATCCCGACCTCTAAACTCGCGGTACGCATCAGCAGGATCAATGGCATTGCGCGGCGCAAAGAGATGATCGCGGAGTTTCTGCGCCATGTCCTTATCATAGAAACCGCCGGGGCTTTCCGCAAAGGCTTCTGCGGCATCAGATGTCAGGACATCCGCCCACATATAACCGTAATAGGCGGTCGCGTAGCCTTCCCCGCTGAACACATGTCCAAAATGCGGTGAGCGGTGCCGCATGGGCAGCTCGGACGGCATACCCAAAGACGCGAGGGTTTCGCGCTCAAACGTATCAGGATCTATACCCGCAGGATCAACCGTGTGGTATTTCATATCCATCAGAGCTGACGCCAAATATTCGGTCGTGGCAAAGCCTTGATTAAACGTGGCGGCTTTTTTGATTTTCTCAACCAAATCCTTTGGCATGGGTTCGCCGGTTTCGGCATGAACCAAATAGTTATCGATAACGCGATCGGTCAACAACCAGCGCTCGAGAAGCTGCGACTGAAACTCGGTGTAATCTCGAACACCGCCATGGGAGCTTGGATATTCTACGTCAGCGGCGAGGAAGTGCAGCGCGTGACCAAATTCATGGAAGAAGGTCTCGGCATCATCCCAAGATACTAACACCGGTTCGCCCGGCGCACCCTTGATGAAGTTCGAGTTATTAGAAGAGAGCACATTCGTCTCTCCGTCATAGGTCGTATAGGCCCGGTAATAAGTGGCCCAGGCACCCGAGCGTTTTCCGTCGCGCGCAAAAGGATCTAGATACCAGAGACCGATGTGTTTCCCGGTTGTTTTATCCTTCACTTCCCATACGCCCACATCTTCATGGAAGACTGGTACGGAGCCCTTAGCGACCGGAACAAAATCATAATTAAACAATTCGCCGGCGACCATAAACATGGCATCGGTCAGTTTATCGAGCTGAAGATATTGCTTCACCTCATCCGAGTTGAGCGCGTAGCGGTCTTGGCGAACTTTCTCCATATAATAGCGATAGTCCCAAGGCTCGATCGTAATATCTGCGCCTTCTTTATCGGCCAAGGCTTGCATATCCGCTACTTCCTCCTTGACCCGTCCGATCGCCGCCGGCCAGACAGTTTCCATCAGCTTCATGGCGTTTTCTGGGTTTTTCGCCATCCGGTCGCCCAAGCGCCATTCAGCGTAATTCTTGAACCCAAGCAATTTAACCCGCTCATCGCGCAATTGCAGGATTTCGGCAATGATAGCATTGTTATCAAATTCGTCGCCATTATCGCCGCGGTTATAATAGTTTTCCCAAATCGTTTTTCTGAGTTCCCGTTCGGTCGAGTATCTCAGAAACGGATCCATGGAAGACCGTGTATTCTTGATCGCATACCGTCCATCGTCTGTTTTGATAGAGGCGACAAAAGCTGGCGATAGGCCGCCCAGCTGTTCCTCTGTCAGATATGTGGTGTAGCTTTGCTCATCATTCAAAACATTATTGGCAAATTTGGTATGGAGTTCTGCCAGTCGTTTTTGAATTTCAGCATAGCGTTTCTTTTTATCTTCATCCAGTTTTGCGCCAGACCGAACCAGACCTTCATAGGACAGCTTCACAATGCGCCGTGCCTCTGGCGTCAGCTTTTTAAGTTCTGCTTTGTCCTCATACACAGCCTCGATCCGTTTGAACAAAGCCTCATTCTGGGAAATTTTGGACGAAAACTCGGAGAGTTTTGGTACCATTTCGCCCTGAATTTTTCGAAATTCAGGAGAGTTATTATTGGACGACCATATACCCCAATAGGAATAAACCCGGCCCAAATCATCACCGGCCTTTTCTAAGGGAACCAGGGTATTCCAAAAAGTTGGCGCTTCCGGGTTAGAGGTGATCTGATCAATCTCAGCCAGGTTGCGCTCCATGCCCCATTCTAGCGCGGTCTTCAGGTCAGAGAGCTGTACCGTATCAAAGGCCGGGACGCCTCCGAAAGGCCCTTCCCATTTAGCCAAGAGCGGATTATCTGGCAGATCGGCTTTATCAAAGCGGAAAAAATCCACAGGCTTACTAGCCTTTTTCGAGGCGTCATAGGTTTTGTCGACCTGTTCTTTCACCTCTTTCTTACCATCTGTTTTTGGGTCCTTGGTTTCGCTTGAGCAGGCCACCAATGATAGGGCAATGGCGCTGCCGATCAGTAGGTCTTTCATACGCATAATTTCCTCCTAGTGGAATCTAACGATATTTATGAGCACGGGTATCTTCCCGCTTTGGATTATATCGGTCCCGCAATTCGCGTTGACGGGAGATGAGCGGCTGTTCTTCGCCGTTGATGACAATCATGACAGGGGCGCTGGTGACTTGTAAAGGGTCGCCGTCCCATACCACAAAGGTATCCGCGCCCTGATCCGCACTGCCAACATCGACGCCAAACCACTTGGCGGGCGTCGTCGTGACGGCCGCCAAGGCGCGTTCCCATGACAGCCCATTGGCAACCGCATTGCCAGCATGCTGGTTTAAAATACGGACATTATGCGACGTGCTTTCAGAGAAACTCATAAAGGCGAAATCCACGCCGGCCTCCGCCAATAATTTGGGGTTATCAATTCGGGCTCCGACCGTGTCAAAAGACCCTGGTAGATTAGCGATGGGGTCGATGATCAAACGCATTTTCGCGGCCTTGAGTTCGTCGGCGACCATCCAGGCGTCAGCCCCGCCGGCTATTATGACGTCCAAACCAAATTCATCTCTAAGTTCGATAATCCGCAAGAGATCAGAGGCCCGGTTGGCGCCAATAACCATAGGCATTTGCCCGCGCGCGGCCTTACTGAGCGCCGCTGCATCTCGGCGACTAAGAGCGTCACCATCGTCTGGACTGCTCATGCGAGTCTTTGCATCAGACAGCGCATTTTTGAGCTGAGAAATGGCGGCAGGTCTAGAGCCGCCTGCGAGCTTGCCCCCGCGCGAGCCTAATTGCACATAGATAAAGGCCCCGTCTTTTTCGACCGAGTCAAAATCGCCGCTCATATTGGCGATGAAGCCGGTTCCTGCAAAGATATTCTGAGAGGCACTACCGATGATCCCGGCATGGGTGACACCGGATACGCGTGTGTTATCAATGATAGGCGATTGCGGGTTGAACCCGTCAGAGGCCATATCGGAAACAGATGTTTTGGCGTCTTTGGCCCGCCGGTCATCTGTCGAATCTTCCGCGCCGATTTCCACCAAGCCCAGGCTGGTGAGCGGGGCGAACATGCCAGAGGTCACCCACTGGCCCCCGCCTGTCATAGCCCGCGCAGTAGCCGGTGCTTGTAGCTCCGCAGCGATACGCTGGATTTTGCCGTTACGGATAATCATGTCGACCGTCTGATCAGGCGACACGCTTACATTATCCAAAAACACGACACTGGGTTCCTGAGCCGAAGCCGAGACAGATATCGCCGCCGCGATAATAGACGAGAATAATATTCGTTTGATCATCATGCTCTCCTATTTCGCGCCCGGATGTCCGAGACGGAAATCACTTCGCGGTTTAAGCCCACTTGCCCGGTCCAGCATCAAAGCGCCATCAATATAAACTTGGTCGGCGACAGCATAAGAAGAAAACGGGTTTTCAGACCAAAGCACCAGATCGGCGCGTTTGCCAACCTCAAGCGAGCCAGTCTCTTCGTCAATTCCCAATCCCTTGGCCGGGTTAAGTGTGAGCCATTTCCAAGCTTCGGCTTCGGAAATATCCAAGCCGGCCCGGTTGCCATTGGCCCAGGTCTTGGCCACTTCTTGGTTGAGACGCTGGATACCCATATCACTATCCGAGTGGATCATTGCGCAGGCCCCTTGTGCGTGCACAAATGGCACGTTCTCTTGAATAGTGTCATAGGCTTCCATTTTAAAGCCATACCAATCTGCCCACATGGCGGCGCAGGTGCCGTGCTCGGCCAGGACATCCCCAATTTTATAGGCTTCAATGGCGTGATGAAAAGTGGTGATCTTGTAATCAAATTCTTTGGCCACATCTAGAAGCTGGACCATTTCGTCTGCTCGGTAACAATGCATTTGGACCAGAATGTCGCCGGATAAAACACCGGCCAATGTTTCCATACGCAGATCCCGTTTGATGTCATCGCCCGCATCCAGCTTTTTCTTATAAGCTTGCGCCGCAATCCATTGCTTGCGGTAACCCGCAACGTTCCCCATGCGCGATCCAGGACCCCCTTTTTGTCCGTAGACCCGTTTGGGGTTTTCACCGCAGGCCATTTTGAGCGTATAGGGCGCGCCTGGAAATTTCATGCCTTGCACCGAACGCGACGGTACATTGCGAAGCGTAACGCCGCGGCCGCCAAATAGATTGGCTGAGCCCGGCAGGATATGCAGAGTCGTTATCCCGCCAGCCAGGGCTTCATCAAAACCTGGGTCCTGAGGCCAGACGCCATGCTCTGCAAAGACTTCTGCCGTTACGGGTCCTGTGATTTCATTACCGTCATTATGGGCATTAACGCTTGGCGACGGGTAATCCCCCAGATGGGAGTGTATATCGATAATCCCCGGCGTGACATACCGGCCATTCGCGTTGATTTTTGTGTCCGCTTCGCCCTCGACCGTGCCAGCGCCAATGGCGGAAATTTTACCATCGACAACCAAGACCGACCCATTTTCAATGGCTTCGCCATTGCCCTGAATGATATAGGCATTGGTGATCAGTGTCGACTTAGATGGAAAAGCCGCATAGGTCGAAGCGAATGCCAGCTTTTTATCAGCATCCCCCTCACCGTCGGCCGCCTTTTTGTCATCCCCTGTTTCGTTACAACCCGCCAGGGCCAGAACGAAGGCACTCGTTAGCGCCAGTAACTTTATTGATTTCATGAGAGCTTTCTATTCAGAATCTGCCCTCACGACAAGTTAACTTGGTCAAAAATTTGCCCTAAGATTTCTTTCTTCTTGTATGCACTTTCTGCAAATCCTGGAGATAAAGCTGATAAATTCGTGGCTCAAAGATAGAATTCACCGGAAGCTCGAGATCGCCTTTGCCAACGTCCTGAGGGAAAATATTCGATAATTTGTGGATCTCGCTGGACCAAAATCGCAAATCCATGTCCAGATCTTCAGTCAGGGTGAGATCCCGCTCTGATTTGGACGCCAACTGAAATCCCCAAACGCCAAAGGACGGGATGGACGTTTGGAGCGGGGTGACTGCTGGAAAGACGGCTTTGAGCGTCTCGCCGACGCACCAGAATGTCTGATTGGCAAAATATGGTGAGCTGGACTGCGAAATCAGAATGCCATCATCCGACATGACTTTGTCAATCATGGCGTAAAATTCCACGGCGTAGAGTTTTGATAGCGCTTCATTATGCGGGTCCGGCATATCAATAATGACCCGGTCATATTTGACGCTGGTCTCCTTGACGAAGACGAAAGCATCCATGTTGTAAATATTGACTTTGGGATCGTGCAGAGCATTTTCATTGAGCTTTCGCAGCGGCGCAAACTCAAGTCCGAGCTTGGTCATTTCCGGATCCAAATCCACAAGATCGATCCGTTTTACGTCGTCATATTTCAAGATTTCGCGCGCCGCCAAACCATCCCCGCCACCAAGGACAAGGATGTTGTCGCGCTTTCCGCGATGGGCCAAGGTCGAATGCACGAGCATTTCGTGATAGCGATGTTCGTCCAGCTCAGAGAACTGCAGATGGCCATCAATGAAAAGCCTAAGATCTCGGCGCCCCCACTCATTGGTGACGACCAGACGCTGATAAGGGGAGTCTTTTTCCCAGATCACCTGATCAAAATAAAGTTTATGCTGGGCAAAGGCACTGATGCGCGAACCCAAAATGATCAGGCCAAACAAGGCTACGAAAACGCATCCAATAACGGCCATAATCCGGCCGGACCCTTTGAAATGATCTTTCAAAAAGAAGACCGTCACCAGTGCGACCATGATATTGATCAGGCCAATCCCGAACGACGCTCTGACGAGGCCTAAACTTGGCAATAGAAATAAAGGGAAAGCAACCGAACCAATCAAGGCTCCGACATAATCCAGTGACAAAACCTTGGCGATAGAACGGCGCGTCCCCGATCCTTGCGCCAAAATTCGGGTCAGAAGCGGGATTTCAAGCCCCACCAATGTCCCAATGGCCGTGATGAATATGATCATCACAGTCCTGTATATCCACGGAGAAAACGGGAACGTCATAAAAAGCGTAATGCTACAAAGCCCGCCAATGATCGCCAAAGCCACTTCAACCCGGACAAAGTTTTTGATCAAATCCTGCCGGATAAACTGACTCAAATAAGAGCCGATACCCATGGCGAACATAAAGAAGCCAACGGTTATAGAGAATTGATAAATTGAATTCCCCAAAAGATAGCTGGAGACAGCTGCAATAATCAGCTCGTAGACAATGCCGCACATGGCGACGATTAAAATCGAACACAGAAGAATACCTTCCGCCTGGCTGTCCAGCTGGGAGAAATCGTCTATTTCCTCGTGCTCAGCTCCGATGACGTCACTGGTCATTTTTTACCCCAAAAATTATGAAAAAAAAATCGGTGGTCACCCACCGATTTCTCAAAAATATTTTAGTCAGACTACTTACCAGAGCGTGAAGAACCGGTCTTCGTTCTGGAGCGCGCACTGCTGCGCTTGGAGTCGTATGATGACCGAGCCGTTGTCTTGCGGTTCGCAAATGAGGCTGGCTTAACGCCGGCACGGCTTTGACGCCCGAGCAAACGGCCAACTAGAGCCCCTGCCAGAAAACCTGTCCCAGAAGCACGGAATGTCGTCGCTTCGCCGGAAACAAGATCCGTCGCGATCAAGCGGCTTCTCTCGGAGTCGATTTCGATCATAAAGATATCAGTCTCGCCTGCATCGCGTACATTGTTCCCGTTTTTGTCTTCGTAACCTTTGAAACTGGCGTCTTCTTCAAGAGCCATGCCCAGAGCCTTTGGGTAAAAAGCCGGAGACGCATTCATGACCTGGGTCATAACGCCGGTGAAGTCGTTCAGCATTTCGTCTGTGACTTCGACAACCTCTTCAGGGTCGCTGGTGATTTGACCATGGTAGTATTCCATGGCGTAGACTGTGCGGTCGAGAACCTGACCAAGGTCGGGGCCAGTAACTTTCGCTTTACAGCCAGAAAGAGCCAACACGCCCACTAATGATAATGCATAAATCGATTTCACGGAATCTCCCCCATCTATTTTGATTGCGCTCAGAACGTACTATATCTAAAGCCTAACGCAAGAATAAATTGAAATATTGGTTCGTTTTTGCGACTTAGCCTTAAAATTCCGTCGACTTTCCCGGTGATTACAATGCTCGTCGGCGGTATTTGTCTGGTCGTTTTTGGCTTTTCCCTCACGACACCTCGTGATTTTCTGTCTGTTATCGCGCCAGAAACAAACTGGATTCTCTCGCCATTATATTTCGTGGGGACCAATTTCCTTCATCTAAGTTGGGGGCATTTACTGGTCAATCTGGTTCTTTGGGCTTTGCTCGCGAGCCGATATGAAATGAAAGAAGGGTCGCTGAAATTACTGGGCCTCATCGGGCTTGCCTCAATAATCGGCGGCTTTGCTGAATGGGTTTTCAACGACCTGCAATTCTCTGGTTTGTCCATTTCCATCTTTGCCCTCGTGGCCGTCTACGTTTTCGATTGGTTAAGTGAACACCCTTATTTTTTCGGCCAATCGCGCTTTTTTACTTGCGCCGCCGCGGCGCTTCTGATTTTCCTAATGATAGGAATTGAAGCGGTGATCGCCTATTCGGGCGGATATAAAACAGCCGTTGCCGCACATGTGGGGGGAGCTATGGCAGGATTATTTTCAAAATTGGGAATGGGATCTCGCGGGCCGGGAAACGGGTTTCCGTTTCGTGCCATGCGGCCTGATGATGTAGGTCCTGTTCTGGATATCATTTTTGAGTTTGACGAAGATGACGGCGAAGAGGCCGAAGAAAGCTTCGAGCGCTCCCTTGACCATAAGTTTGTGGTCGAGATTGATGGCCGCATCGCCGGTATGACCGGGTTTACAATTGATGATCACGGCAGCGATATCGCCTGGCTATCCTGGACCTATGTTCATAACGACTTCAAGCGCAAAGGCATCGCCTTTGAAATGATGCAGGCCATTCGGGATAAATTAGAACGAGCGGGCATCCGAAAAGTTTTTATCGCGACCAGTGATTACATCTGTGAAGACACGGGCAAGGACATCTATAAACCGGCGCGTTCGTTTTACGAAAACAAACTTAACGCGACCCGCGAGATCGTTGTCAAAGACTATTACGGCAAGGGCGAATCCAAATATGTTTACAGCCTCCCCGTTCGAGATCACAGCGGGGCACCCGTCCAGCAAGGCCAAGGCATATACCCCCTTTTCATCGAACTTCTGGAAGCGGATGAAAGCGAAGGCGGCTATGTCATTGGTTGGGATGAAACCGAACGGGCGCTGGATCAAACCGCCGCGCTTTTAAAGTTGATTGAACAAGGTCGGCAGAAAAACGCCCACGCAATTTTTGTCACCATGCCCTCGGGTCTATCTGCCAATGGCGCTACCTCCCTTACGGCGGCCGGATTTAAACAAGTCGGACGCATAACGGACTATTACGCCTTTGGGGTAGACGACACCTATTGGGCTTATTATCTTGCCGGTGATGAAAATGCCGCTTGAAAATGACCAAGATTTCGAGATTTGCGACGACTATTTCATTCGCGAAAACGGGGAGACTTTTGCGGGACGACATTTAATCGCCGAGCTTTGGGGCGCGCAGCATCTGGATGACCCAACCTTCATCAAAGAGACGCTCGTGGCGGCCGCCAAAGCCGCCGGCGCAACCGTTCTGCATAGCCATATTCACAGCTTTGATTCGGGCGGCGGCGTTACCGGCGTTGTTCTTCTTTCTGAGTCTCATATCTCCATTCATACTTGGCCGGAGCGGGACTACGCGGCCATTGATATCTTTATGTGCGGCAGCTGCAATCCGTCCAAGGCCGAGGAATATATTGTCGGAAAGCTCTTGCCAAAACGCGTTTCAAGTCAGACATTACGCCGAGGTAAAACAGCGTAGGACGTGTCCGTCATGAAAATGATCCAGAATTTTGAAGTCCAAGGCGGCCCCCAATATGGCCGGGACAACCTCCCCAAGCTTCGCAAATCCATGGCGGATGCTGGCCTCGACGGATTTTTGATCCCGCATGAAGACGAATATAACAATGAGTATCTGCCGGATTGTAATGAGCGCCTGATGTGGGCCACTGGTTTCACCGGTTCAGCAGGGGCCGCTGTCGTATTAAAAGACAAGGCTGCCATGTTTATCGACGGGCGCTATGTCATTCAGGTCAGATCCCAGGTCGATGAAAGCCTTTTTGAATATCAACGGGTCGAGGACCGAGGTCAGCCCAAATGGTTGACCGCAAATGTTAATAATGGCGACAAGATCGGCTATGATCCACGCCTGCACAGCCCGTCTGCGCTCAAAGCCTTGGGCGATGCCATTTTACTCGCTGGTGGTGAGCTTGTCGCGCTGGATCAGAACCCCATTGATGCGGCTTGGGATGACCGCCCCGCTGAGCCTGTGACGCCTGTCATCATTCAGCCTGAAAAATACGCAGGTGAGAGCCATGAAAGCAAACGCAAGCGTATTGGCGAAGACATTGCGGCAAAAAAGGCTGACGCGGCCTTAATCACCGCACCTGCCTCTATCGCCTGGCTGCTCAATATTCGCGGCGGCGATGTGATGTGTACGCCCCTGCCCCTCTCAACGGCCATCATCAAAGCCGACGGCCATGTTGATCTGTTTATTAAGCCCGAGAAAATGTCAGATGCGGTGCGTACCCACCTCGGCAATGCGGTCACTGTCCATAACGAAACAGCTTTTGGCGACAGCCTTAAAGCGCTGTCCGGGCAAAAAGTTATCGCCGATCCGTCTACCACATCAGCTTGGTACTTTGACCGGCTAGAGAGCGCCGGAGCCGAAATCATCAAAGCTCAGGATCCCATCGCCATTCCCAAGGCCTCCAAAAACAAAGCCGAAATTGCTGGCACCACTGAAGCCCATAAACGGGACGGCGCGGTCATTACCAATTTCCTTTACTGGCTCGACACCGAAGCCCAGAGCGGCACTTATGATGAAATTCAGGCGGCGCAGGTTTTGGAAAAACTGCGCCATGAAACCGGCGTCTTACGGGACCTGTCATTTGAGACCATTTCGGGCGCAGGCTCCAATGGCGCGCTGTGTCATTATCGCGTTTCAAAAGCGACCGTGAATAAGCTCGCCAAGGGTGACCTCTATCTGGTGGATAGCGGCGGTCAGTATGATGACGGCACAACTGATATTACGCGTACCGTTCCTATTGGCGAGCCGACAGACGACATGAAGCGCATGAACACACTGGTCCTGAAGGGCCATATCGCCCTCTCTGTTGTTCGCTTCCCGAAAGGCACGACTGGTTCCAATCTTGACGCGCTCGCGCGCATGGCGCTTTGGGCGCAAGGCTTTGATTATGACCATGGCACCGGCCATGGCGTCGGCGTATTTTTAGGCGTCCATGAAGGCCCGCAACGTATCTCCAAAGCGCCAAATAACATTGCCCTTCGTCCAGGTATGATCGTCTCTAATGAGCCTGGGTTTTATAAAGACGGAGAATACGGTATCCGCATTGAGAACCTGCAATATGTCACCGAAGCGACGCCCATCAAAGGCGGCGAACGTCCGATGCACGGGTTTGAATATGTAACGCTAGCGCCCATTCACAAAGGCCTGATCAATAAAGACATGCTGACCGATGATGAGGTTACTTGGCTCAATGATTATCACGCCAATGTCTGGAAAGAGATCAGTCCGCGTGTTGAGGGCGAGGTCAAAGATTGGCTCAATGAAGCGTGTGCGTCCTTATAGTCAGGATGAATCTAAAGACATTTATATGTGGTGTGTCCGCCCTGACGCTCATGGCCTGTGGATCAGATGTTGAGAAACTAACCGTAGACATCATTCAGCCAGCCACTGATTGTCGTCAGTCCC
>CALDSY010000102.1 GCA_937924355.1 uncultured Caulobacterales bacterium | reverse complement strand
GGGCATTCATTTGTCGAAACCGAAGTCCTGGGCCGTTATGATGCCCTTGAGGCCATCACATTGGATGCGGCCACTGTTCTGGGCCTGGAAGATAAAGTTGGTTCCATTGAAGTAGGCAAGACAGCCGACTT
The DNA here is from genome assembly GCA_937924355.1 of uncultured Caulobacterales bacterium. Classification (GTDB taxonomy): domain Bacteria; phylum Pseudomonadota; class Alphaproteobacteria; order Caulobacterales; family Maricaulaceae; genus JACOMS01. The sequence goes on along the minus strand of CALDSY010000102.1, from coordinate 3,236 downwards.
TACCGTGCTTGACCTCAACCCGCTCAAGGTCAAACCCGAAGACTGGGGTAGGATCGAAATTTGGGGCGTGGTCTTGGATGGGAAGTTGAGACCGATTGAGTAATTTATTTTCGCTCATCCCGCCGAAGGGCGGGATCCAAGCTCAGTTACGAAACGGAGAATAATGTTGAAACCCTTGGACCCCGCTCTGCAGCGGGGTGAGCGTATTTAAGGTTCACCTCCAAGCGCCAGATAGGTATCAATCTGCGCGTCCAGCAGGCGTCTTTGTGTGGATATATTAGACGCCAGAATAGAATTCACACGCCGCTGTACGGTGAGCACGTCTAGGATAATGCTCTCGCCCAGATCATATTTTATCTTTTCTAGCTCCAGCGCTTTTTCCGCCGCGGCGCTGCCGCGCTCCAGGGCCGCTAAAGATCGCCGGGCAGCGCCGATCCGGTCAAAGCCGGACTCCACATCGAATATGGCTTCGCGCAAAACTTCATCATAATTGATCAAGGCTTCATCAAGACCGGCGCGGGCACTGTCAATCCGGGCATCTTTGCGTCCGCCGTCAAATAGAGTTGACGCCAGTGACGCGCCCAGATTTGCAAAATAGCTGTCAATGTCAAACAGGTCCTCAAAGATTCCGCCGCCGGAGAGCCGGCCCGATAAAGACAGGTTCGGCCAATTAAGCCGTTCGGCCTGTTGCAGGCCGGTAAAACTGCTGGCGATGCGGGCCCGGCTAGCGGTGACGTCAAACCGGCGTCCGAGCACTTCGGCGGGCAGTATGGAGAGATTGAGATCAGCAGGCGCAGGTAAGCTTGCTGCCACTTTTAGCTCCGCATCCGGGTTGTCACCGATCAAGACCGCCAGGCTTCGGCGCAGATTACGCGCGCTGAGCTCTAGGGTTTCAACGCTGGCTTCGGCGTTCGCCGTCTCGAGCTGCGCCAGGGCAAATTGGTCTCTGGCGATGTCGCCGGCGTTAAACCGGGCTTCGGAAATACGGAGGGTTTCACCGATAAAATCCAGATTATCTCTGGCCAGGCTGAGCTGATATTCCGACTCGATAATCTGGATATAAGTGCGCGCGACCTGGGCCATGACCACACGGCGTACGCGTTCTTGATTAGCCTTGCTCACATCAAGCAGGCTTTCGGCCCGGTCTATTTCAATGCCGTTTCGCCCAAACAGGCCAGGGTCATAACTGGCGGATAAGCCGTCGCTAAAACTTTCATTCACAGAAAAATCGCTGAGGCCGCTGGCGCCGGAAACGCTAAAATCATTGCGGACAATCGGGAGCAAAACCGCCCGGCCTTCGCGCAGGCCCGCCTCTGCCTGGCGCACCCGTATGACCGCCCGGCCTATGTCCGGATTTCTGGCTTCGGCCCTAGCCATATACTGGGTCAGAAGCGGATCATTAAACAGGCTCATCCAGCTTTGCGGGACGGCGCCCTGCCCTAAGGATTGCTGCCAGCTATCGGGAAGACGATTTTCGACTTCAGCTTGTTCAGATTGAATATTATCAAACCCTGTGGTCTGACACCCAGACACCATCAACGCAGCGCCCATCAGGCAGGCTGTGATAAATCTATTCATTCCGGAGTGCCTCCACCGGGTCGAGCCTAGAGGCGTTCCAAGCCGGGATAAACCCCGCAATGACGCCCGTTACAAAAGAGGACAGAAAGGCCAGTCCAGCCCCAATCCGCGTATATTTGACTTTCATATCCTGAGTGCTGGCCAGATATTCGGCGGCGTAATATCCGACGATCAATCCGATCACGCCGGAGATTAGAGCGATGATGATGGCTTCAAACAAAAACAGTGAGAGTATATCGGAACGCCGCGCACCCAAGGCCTTTTGAAGACCAATTTCCCTTGTCCGTTCCGTGACAGTGGCCAGCATGATATTGATGACGCCCACACCACCGACAACCAAAGCCACAGCGGCGAAAAGCTTAAACATAAAATCAATGGTCTGATCGGCCTTGGCCCGATTTTGGCGATTGGCTGAAAAATTGAAAATACGATAGTCCGGCGGATCATCTGCGGCTAATCCCCGTGAGCGGCGTAAAATGAGATCCACATCTTTTTCAATGGTTTTTAAGACGTCCTGTGTTTCACCAACAATAGTCACGCCGCGCACTTGTTGCCGGGCCAATCGGTTATCCCCAAACAACCGGGCTCGGCCCGTCGTACGCGGGATTAAAATGAAATTGTCCTCGTCTCTGCCCCGCCAATTCTCACCGCCTTTTTCTTGTGTCAGGCCTATAATCCGAAAGGGAATGTTTTGGATTTTTACCCGCTGACCCACCGGATCCTGATTAGGGAATAGCGTCCGAGCGGCGCTCGCACCGATCACGGCCACAGCCGCACTATTGGTAATATCCACATCGGATATTTCGACACCCCGTTCCATCTTTAGGTCTGAAGCCTTGAGGTAGGAGGTATCGATACCGCGCACATCCGCGTTCCAGTCGCTGGCTTCAGAGACGACGGTATATTGACTGTCCAGACTACCGGTTGCGGCGTAAACACCATTGAGTGATTGGATCTCTAACAAATCATTTTCTGTAAAGGGTCGCCAAGGTCTTTGGCGGCTGGACCGGCCCGACCAATTGGGGAAAATCGTCATGGTTCGCGCGCTCACACTATCCAGGTTTTTCCGGATTTCTTCCTTACTGGCTTCACCGAGGGAAATACTGATAAACACGGAGGCAACCCCGCAGACAATGCCGAGCATGGTCAGCAAAGACCGAAATGGCCGCTCAATAAATGAGGCCAATGCCGAAGTAATCAGGCTTAGTCCCGGAATTCTCACGCTGCTTGCTCCGTGCGAATATCAGAGATGATCTGACCATCTTTGAGCGTAATGATCCGCTGCGCGGCTCTCGCGACTTCCGGATCATGGGTAATGATAATGACGGTTTGCCCCTTGCCGTTTAACCGGTGCAGCAAGGCCATAATATCCTCTGAGGTTTTGGAATCGAGCGCGCCTGTGGGTTCATCAGCCAATAGGATTTCGGGTTCACCAACCAGAGCCCGGGCAATGGCCACACGTTGCTGCTGTCCGCCCGACAGCTCGGTCGGTTTGTGATGCATGCGATCCCCAAGACCCACATCCTCCAGGCATTTTATAGCCCGTTCTTTTTCATTGGAAAAACGTGGCCGTCGAAACCGCAAGGGCAGCATTACATTCTTCACAGCCGATTTTCTGGGCATAAGCTGAAATTGCTGAAACACAAATCCAACGATCT